>CAZNSB010000030.1:10867-20609 GCA_964575155.1 uncultured Planctomycetaceae bacterium
GACGTAGCTCATCGCGTGCGCCTCTCTGTCACTGCTCGCAGGGCTTGGTGTCGCATGGCGTATCCCGCCCGCAGCAGGGCCGCTCCCGCCCGCACCCCGGCCGGTCGGCCCGGTAGTCCGTGGCGTGAAAGCCGGCGCCCTTGAAGATCACGGCCGCTCCCGTGCCGATCAGCCGGCGCACCTTCCCGCCGCAGTCGGGACAGGTCCTGAGGGGCTTGTCGGTCATCTTCTGGAAGCGCTCGAACCGGTGCCCGCACGCTTCACACAGATACTCATACGTTGGCACGACTGTTTCTCCTCGCCGCCGGATCACCGCCCCGGCAGGCCTGTCCGTCGCCCGCCGTTGAGGCAAGGGCCCTTCATTCCGCTTCAGGCGCCGCGCCCTGCTCGCCCAGGGCCGAGGCCACCTGGTCGGCGACCGTCGCGCCGGACCGGAGCATCCCGCCGAAGATCGGCCCCATCCGCGGGCCGCCCAGGCAAGCGCAGACGCTCATGCCGGTGATCCACAACCCGGGAAATATCTCGGAGACGTTCTCGACGACGAACCGCTCGCCCGCCGCGGCGTCCATCGGCCCCTCGCCGACGCCCCCCCCACCGGCCGGGCCGCTCAGCAGACGCCGCCGCCGAAGGCACTGAACGAGGGCCGCCTCGTGCCCGGTGGCATCCACCACCGCCCTGGCGGCAAAGGTGATCGGGTCGATCGGGAGCCCGTCCGCAAGCCGGGAGCGGTTGGCGACAACGCCGGTGACCCGCGACCGGTGCACACAGAGGTCCTCGGCCGTGATCAGGTTGAGCAGCGTGGCGCCGGCCTGCACGGCCCGGAGGCACAGGGCCGAGGCCAGCTCGGCGGCGCCGACCGTGTGCAGTCCCCGGCCGGCCTCGCGGTGGCTCACAGCCGCCTCATCGAGCAGGGGCAGGGCCTCGTCCTGGACGACGATCTCGTTCATGCCCATGCCCCCGCCCCAGATGCCGCCTCCGGGGCTCAGCCGCTTCTCCAGAAGGACCACGGCCCGTCCCGCCTTCGCCAGCCTGCCGGCCGCCACCAGGCCCGACGGGCCGGAGCCGACAACGAGCACGTCGCTGCGCAGGGCCGCCACGACCTTGGCGTGATACGCGTCCAGGATGGCCCGCGACACGTGTGTTTCGTCTATCTCATTCACGGTTGCTGGGACTCCAGTATACCCGGCGCGTGACCGTCACGCCGGTTTTTGTCCGCGCGGAAGTCTGGGAATCAGCAGGGGCGTTCTCCTCCGGTGGTCCTCGAAGGCCTCGCCGAATCGCCGGCGCAACCGGGCCTCCTCCGCCGGGAGGAAGACCCGGGCCGCTATGTAGGCCACCACGGGCAGGGGCACCAGGAGCCAGGACCGCAGCATCAGCATGACGCCCGGGAGGATGAGGAGGATGCTCGATGCATACAACGGGTGCCGGACAACGGCATACAGGCCGGTCGTGACGAGCCTTCCGTCCCTGCGTCCCTTGCTGAGGGCGCGGTAGGCGGCGCCGTAGGCGGCGACGCCGGCGGACAGGAACAGGGCGGCAGCGCCCCCGGCCGCCCGGTAAGGGAGCCCCTGGATCGCGAACCGCGGGTAGCAGGCGAAATGGACCGTCGCGGCGACGGCGAAATACAGCACGGTGGGCACAGCCCACTTGGGCCCGGCACCGGCTTCTGTCCATCTCGCAGCCACTGGATCGCACCCGGTTGGGCGGGCGGCGCCGCCCGGCCCGCCGGCTTTGCCGGTCGTCAGGGAGCGGCCGAGGTCAGAAGTACATCTTGTCCGCCACGATGTATGCGAAGTCATCCTCGCGCTCGTTGGGCTTTGTGTGCTCGATGTCGGCGGCGACGCGTTCGGCCGTCGCCCTGACGTCCCGCGACAGCAGCATCGCCCTGGCCCCGGCCAGGGCCGCGTTCCCGACGCGCACCGTCTTCTCCGGCGCGTGCGGGAGCAGCCCGATCGCGGCGGCGTTCTCGGGATTGATGTAATTCCCGAAGGCCCCCGCGAGGTAGATCTTCTCGATGTCGTCGATTCCCACTCCGTAGTACTTCATCAGCAGGTCCTGATCCGCCCGCAGCCCCGCCTTGGCGGTGATGAGCTGGTAGATGTCCTGCTGCGTGATGCTGATCCTGTCCGTCAGGCGGAAGCTCTCCTCGATCCTCGCCCGCCGGCTCATGATGCCGCTGCGGAGCAGCTCGGCAAGAAGGTCGATCAGCCCCGAGCCGCAAATCCCGACCGGCGGCTTGTTCCCGATCGTCTCGAAGGCCGCGTGCCCGTCGTGAAGCCAGACGTTCTTGATCGCCCCCGCGATGGCCCCGACGCCGCAGGTCACCGTCGCGCCCTCGTACGCCCCCCCCGCCGCGCAAGACGCCGTCATGATCCGGTGGCGGTTGCCGACGGCCACCTCGCCGTTGGTGCCGATGTCGATCAGCACGTTGACCGCGTCGTCCTCGTGCATCCCGCACGCCACGATGTCGGCCACGGCGTCGGCGCCGGCGTGCCCGCCGATGAGGGGCCCGCCGTAGGCCCGGCACGCCGGGTTCACCTCCAGCCCGAGATCAACGGCCTTGCGCCGGACGGACTCGAGGCTGCCCGGCTCGTAGGGGATGACGCCGAGAGACCTCACGTCGCGCCCGAAGAAGACCTCTCGCATGGTGCTGTTCCCAACGGCCACGACGTCATAGACGTACTTCCGGACCTCGCCATTGCGCTTCTCGAGCCCGGCCAGGTCCTCGTTGACGGCTCGGATGATCGTCTGCTGCAACTGCCTCAAGCCGTCTTCGTGCTGCATCGTGTGGCCGATGCGGGAGATCACGTCGTTGCCGAAGAGGATCTGCGGGTTCTTTCGGGCCAGCGTGCCCAGGCTCCGGCCGTCCTCCAGGTCCAGGACTTCCGTCAGCAGGGTCGTGGTCCCGACATCGATCGCAAGCCCGTAGATCTCGCCGCGATAAGGCCCCAGGTCCCCCTGGCCGGCGTAAACGACGCGGTCTCCGTCGCGCCGAGCGGCCGGGGCGAGCTGGACGCGGGTCTCCAGCGTGTCCGAGAGGACCGAGTAGTCGCCGAAGTCGCGGATGAAGACGTAGATATCGCGCCGGGGGCGGACGGGCCTGGCCTGGCATGCCAGTCTCTCGTCGGGCCCGAGGGAATGCCTGCCTTCGACCGGCGTGGGCTGGTTGAGGCCCTCGGCGCCCTTTTCGATCCGGACGACGCACCGCCCGCAGGTTCCCACGCCCCCGCATTCGGACGCCACCTCCGCGCCCACCTTCCGCGCGTGCTCCAGGATGGTCCCGTCAAAGACCTCGACGCCGTCGCGCCCCCTGCGGTATTGGGGGAAGTGCATTCTGGCCATGACTCTTCCTTATTGGACGCCGAGACCTGTCATCTCGCCTTCTTGTCTTATGTGCCGTCGGCGGAGGGCGTCTGGCGCGCCTCTGGCCCGCCGGGGCTCGTCCCGCCGACCCCCGGGCAGGCGTTGGTGACCCTGACCGCCACAACGACGTCGCCTTCGCGGGCAGCGGCCTCGAACGCCTCGCCCAGCGCGCGGAACATGTCCGGGCACTCGCCGGCGAGGCGCGAGCTCATCGGGCCGATCTCCACGCTGAGGCCGCCGCCGCGAAGGTGCCTTACGAAAGCGTCGATGGGCCCGGTCAGCCCCTCCGTGCGCAACGGATAGAGACTCGCCTCTGCCTGCACCCTCATGGGCCTACCTCCGCGACAAGGAACGGGCCGGCGAGCTTTCGCCGCCCGCGGGCGACCGGGCGGGCCGTCCGCCCGCCAGGGGGCCGGCCCCGGCCGGTCGGCGGGACACCGGAGGCGACCATGCGAACGCGCCCGAACCGCCGCAGGAGATCACGAAGCTCCCGGGGCGCCAGCATCCGGGCTGAGGCGTACGGGGGCTCTGCTTTGGCCAGCCGGCGCCGATTGATTTCGGCAAGCCGGTTCAGCGTGCCGATCAGAACGCTGCCCCGGCGCTTCACGCAGCGAAACGCCTCGTCGAGCATGAGGGGGACATCGGAAACGAACTCCAGGACGGCCATAGCCGCCACGACCTCGAAGGAATTCTCCTCGAACGGCAGGGCGCAGGCGTCTCCCGGCTCGAACGCGCAGCGGGGGGCGGGGCGGCTGTTGGCAACGCGGATCATCTCGGCGGAAACGTCCACGCCGGTCACCGCGTAGCCGAGCGAGGCAAAGAAGCGGCTCCAGTGTCCCGTCCCGCATCCGACGTCCAGGAGGCGGTCTCCCGGTGCGTGGGGCCGAAGGAGCCTGATCACATCGGCCTTCTGGGTGCGGTCGTGGGCCTTTCCGGCAGGGGTCTGGTACCACCGGTCGTAGTCGCGCGCAAGCCTTCCGAAATCGAAAAGGCTGTGGTCGATGACCATGGCGCGTTCCGTCATGTGTCCGGCTCTCACGACTTGCCCTGCCCTGTCGCGTGACGGCTGTCGATCGGGGCTTGACCGGGGGGCGTCAGCGACCGGACCGCCGCGCTGATTGCGTTGGCGGGGTCGGCGCCGGCGGCCTGGATCGCCGCCAGGGTCTGCTCGGTCACCTTCTTCTGCTTCTTGAAGAACCGCGCCATGCGATCCATGAACGCCGCACGCTCCGAGGGCTCCTCGAAGTGATCGAGCAGCCCGCGCACCCACTCGAGGTTGGCCGCAACCTCCCGAGGGATCCGCTCGCCGTCGTGCCGCACCGCGTCGTGCGGGCACGCGTCGTGACACCGCCCGCACCGGATGCACGACGCCTCGTCGATGGCGGCAGGGCCGTCGTCGACCAACCGGATGGCGCCGACGGGACATTCCTCAACACACACGCCGCAGCTTTCACACAGCTCCTGATTCACCCATGGCATGGCCGAATCCCTTACTGGTTCACGCGGCCTCCTCGGCCGGCTGATGCGCCCTCGCCCAAATCACCTGCTCCTGCTCGATCAGGCAAGTCCGGATACTGGCGAATCCCGCGCGCAGCAAGTGGCGCTTCACCTCTCCAGCGCGGTAGTAGTCTTCATTCCACAGCCTCTGGGCCAGCGAGCCCCTGGGGAAGTCCACGATCAGGACCTCGCCTCCCGGGCGGAGAACCCGCCGGACCTCGGCCAGGATGGCCTCGGGACGGTCCATCTCGTGCAGGGCCCACATCATGACGACGGCGTCCACCGAGCGGTCCGCAACGAACCCAAGCCGGGCCCCGTCCCGGCGCAGGCAGCGAAACCGCGCGCCGCTCGCGGAGACGCGCCGCCTCGGGAACCCCCCCGAGGCGATGTCAATGCCCGTGACCTGCTGCCGATAGGTGTCCGCCAGGTAGCGCACCAGCTCGCACGAGCCGCAGCCGACGTCCAGCACGGCCCTGGCCAGGCGCAGCTCCTTCCCGATCCGCCTGTGCAGCCGGGGCTTGATCTTCTCGTACAGGTCGTCGGCAACGTCTTCTCTTTGCGAATGCCTCATCCCGGCTGCTCCGCCAATTCAAGGTCCTCCGGATTGCGAACGATGCGCCGCGGCTTGTGCATTCTCCCCCAGTTCTTGGGCGGTCGGATATGCCGCAGGTTATCCAACTGCCCCAGGGCCTTGAGGCGCTCGTAGATCAACTGCCATGCGCAGTCCTTGTCCGGGTCGGCCTCGCACGTGCCGTCGTCCCTGGTGCCCCCGCAGGGCCCGTTGACCAACCCCTTGGCGCAAAGGGTAATGGGGCAAATGCCTGCGGTCTGGCTCAACATGCAGTCGCCACACGATGAGCACCGCTCCATCCAGAGCCCGTCCGGCACGAGCGTATCCATGTGTCCGATCGAATTGAGCGCTGCGACGACCGGCTTGATGAAGCCGTACTCCTCCGTCACCTGGCGGACGGTCTGGACGGCCCCGCCGCAGCCCAGGATGACGAGGGCCTCGGCTTCCGCGAGGGCGGGCCCTATCTCGCGAAGCGATTCTCTGGTCAGGTGGATGTAACAGGTCCGCTCGGGCACGGTCGTGGCAAGGATCTGCTTGCCGACGCCCGCGAGCCTTTCGCCCATTGCCGCCACTTCCGGCTCGCCCCCGGTGTGGCAGACCGCGGCGCAACCACCGCACCCGACGACGACCAGTTTGGTCTGCCCGTTCAGGGCGTGCCGGACCTCGTCGAACGGCTTGGGTTCGGTCCCTATCACCTCGATCCTCCAGGCAGACAAGCCCTAGGGAAGCGGGCACGTGCCCGTCGGGCACGTCCCCGTCGCGCAGCTCGAAGCGCTTGAAGAAGCCCCGCTCTTGGCCGAAAACGTCGAGAACATCTTCTCCGTCGCCTTCGAGCCGCACTTCTCGCAGCCGTGCGACTGCCGGCTGCCCGGCTTCTCCAGGAACGACGTCACGTGCCCGCACTTCTTGCAGCGATACTCGAAGATAGGCATGGTCTTTCTCCTGATTCGAGTGCCCTGGCCCTCTGTCCCGCCGCCGGGATCGGCGCCAGCGGCGCCGCGCATTGTCCAGTTGTAGCTCATGCCGGGTTCAGGTCAGCGGCGGTAACGACCTTGGATTTCCTGTCTATTCCGACGGCCCGCACGTTCACCAGCTCGATGCCCCGGTCGGCGAAGATGCTGTCGTCATTGTACGGTGGGAACACGGCCTGGCAAGCAAGCCGTGCCACCCGCCGTCCCTGTGGGGTTGTCATCCTGGCTGTGTTCGGGCTGTCTCCTCACCTGTTCTGCTGTTCTCCTGCTCGCCTGGTCCGTAGCCGCTCTGGCTGAAGTACTTCTCTCGCCACCAGCACCAATAGCCCCAGGGGTTATCCAGCCGGTACTTGGTATCTCCGGGCGCCTCAGGCGCCGGTTCGAGCTCGTCCAGCGCCGCGCAGGACTCGCCTTCGGTCAGGCACTTGTAGGCACAGCGGATCAGATGGAATCGCCGCGCCGTCTCCTCGTCCCCCGGATTCAGGTCGGGATGGTTCACGAGGGTGGCCCGTCGAAAGGCCCGCCGGATTCCTCCCCTGTCCGTCGTGTCAAGGACGCCGAGGATCGCCCGGGCCTTTCTCTCGCGCCGGCGAAGGAGCCCTATCTCAGCTTGCCAATCCCTGTCAAGCACTTGCGCTCGCCTCCCTTGCCGCGCCGTCCAGGATCTCGACATACACGGACCGGTACTCCGGCAGCGCTTCGCAGACCATCTGGCCGCGGGAATAGGCCTCGGCAATCCTCCTGTCGTCGGGGATCTCGGCCAGTATCTCAATCCGATGGGCCTGGCAGTACTCCCGGGTCCGGCGGTCGCCCAAGCCCGCGCGGTTGATGACCACGCCGAAGGGGAGGCACAGCGCCCGCACCATCTCGACGGCCAGTTTCAGGTCGTTCAGTCCGAACGGCGTCGGCTCGGTGACCAGCAGGACGAAGTCGGCACCCCGCACACTCTCGATGACCGGGCAGGACGTTCCGGGCGGGGAGTCTATGATCACCCAGTCCGCCGCCGGGGCCGCCGCCTTGACCTGCCGGATCAAAGGCGGGCTCATCGCTTCGCCCACGTTCAGCAGGCCCTGGACGAAATCAACGGCCCCCGCTTTGCCTCTCTCCAGCCTGCCCATTTCACGAGGCGTCTCCGAGATCGCGCCGGTCGGGCAAACCAAGGCGCACCCGCCGCAGGCGTGGCAGAGATCGGGGTACACCAGCACCTTCTCGCCGATGCACACGATCGCACTGAACTGGCAGATCTCACCGCACTTGCCGCACCGCGTGCACTTGCTCTCTTCGACCTTCGGGACGAGCAGGCCGATCGGCTCCGTGGAGACGAGCTGCGGCTTCAGGAAGATATGGCCGTTGGGCTCCTCGACGTCGCAATCGAGGTATGCGACGGTTCGCCCGTTGCGCGAAGCCACGTACGCCAGGTTCGTGGCAACCGTCGTCTTGCCCGTCCCGCCCTTGCCGCTTGCTATGGCTATTTTCACTCCAGGCCTCCGCCGACCGGGCGTTCGACGGTTTTGGTTCCGCTGAGCGCCAGCCGTTCGGCACATTGCCGCAGCAGGCTCTCCAGCCTTTCCAGCGAGAGGGCGTGCGGCTCAAGCGGCAGCCTCATCCAATCGCAGATTCGCAGGATCTTCTCCGGCTCGTCGCGCGACGCCTCATCGAAATAGTCCAAGGCATCGAGGACGACCGCCTTGTCATTGGCCGGGAATGTCTCGTTCGCCTTTGCCGCGTCCCAATCCTTGAAGATGAAATCCCAGTGACGAACCCAGCCCGGTGTGAGCCAGTAGACCTTCGCTCCCTGGGCCAGTCGGCTTCGCTCGGCCGCGCCGGCCAGCATATCCACACAGTTCTTGGCCCGGACTCGCCCTACGCCCGCGCCGAACCCGGCGAGCAAAGCATCCGTGTCGGCGCCGGTTTCCGGATCCAGGAAGCACTTCTCGCCATAGGCCACCACGACGGGCCCGCCGGCGACGAGGGCCTTCTCGATCTGGCGTGTCAGTTGCCTCCCGAGCATCTGGGGCCATTCGTGCAGCCCGGGCGCGGTGAAGAACAGGCGGTCGGCGTTGACGAACCCGGTCCCGGCGAGGCGCCGCAGCTCCCCGCGAAGCGTGCCGCAGGCAACAATGCTGCAGCCTTCCGGCATGCACTGTGCTTTCTCGTTCATTGCCCGCTCTCTCGCCGCCGGCTGCGCCGGGCGGGGTCAGCTTGCGCCGCCGACGGCGCGAAGTTCGGCCAGGGCCTTCCGGTGCTCATCGAGTTGGTCCTCGATCTCAAGAAGCGTCGCCTGGTAGGCGCCGGTCGTGTCGTGGGCCGGCTTGCTGGCCTTTGCCTCCGCCAAGCGCTTTTCGAGCAGCGCAATCTCCTGCTCTATCCGCGTTGCAGTCATATTCCTCTGCGGTCGCTCCGCTTGACGAAGTCCAGGGTCTGCCCTTCGACGATGTTTCCGTTGTGCCTCAACTTGGCGCGGAAGCTCCTCTGGAGGGCGAATCCCTCCGCCCGGAACTCATCCGCGATGTCGTTCTCGGACTCCACATCGGTGTGCGTGGCCAAGTGCGGGCAGTACGCCGACACAAGCCCCGCCGGCCTCAGGACCCTGTGCAGCTCCTTCAGCAGCCGCCTTCGGTCCGTGACCGTGCTGCGGTTGACCGGCTTGCCCGCCTGTCTTGATGGCCCGACCAGGTGCAGCACATCGTAAACCAGGACGACGTCGACCGACGTGTCGCCCAAGGGCAAAGACAGCGTCCCCGCGGTGTCTACGCGCTGGATGTTCGTCAGCCCGTCCTCGCCGGCTGCCTGCATCAATGCGTCGAGTGCCGAGGAGTTCTTGTCCAGCGCATACACCGTGCCGCACGCTCCCACGATCCGGGCGGCCGGCCTGGTGTAGTTGCCTTCTCCGCAGCCGAAATCCAGCACGACCTGTCCGGCTCTCATGCCTGCCTTCCGCAAGAAGCGCACCGCACCATGCTCTTGCCAGGCGAGGACGTCTGTGTCGTTCGTCTTGCTCACCTTGTGCCTTAACGAGCGCCCGGACCCGGCGTGGGATCTCCGCGGTCCCGGATCCGGATGCCGTCGAGAGGGCCGGTTTCATGCCGCGGCGTCCGCGCCCCCAGGCCCATCGCCTGAAGTCGCGTTCTTCGGCCTCGTCGCCGCCACGCTCTCAGCCTTCCCGCTCCAACTGTTTTATTCGTTCCTGAATCTGCTGCATCTGCTGGCTCATTGCCTCGGCCTGCTGCTTCAGCATGGCCAGCTCCTCGTCCCTGGTCAGGTTCTGGGCCGGCGGTTGTGGCGCGGGGATGGACCCCTGGGCAAGCCCAGCGCCCATGCCCATTCCGCGGCCTTGGCC
>CAZNSB010000031.1:0-20387 GCA_964575155.1 uncultured Planctomycetaceae bacterium
GTCCACGTCGTCGCGGACCTCGCACTTGCCGTCGTTCGTGCCCCCGCAGGGCCCGTTCAGCAGCGTCTTGGCGCAGCGGGCGATCGGGCAGATGCCGAAGGTCTGGTCGATGATGCAGTCGCCGCAGGCGGCGCACATCTCGGTCCAGGCGTCGGGGGCGGCGTTGGCGCCGAGGAAAACGGTGTCGACCCCCGGAATCACGGGCACGCGGGGAAGCATCTCGGCGAGCAGGTTGGACCCGGCCCCGCACGCGAGGGACAGGACCGCGTCGGCGCCGCCGAGGGTCTCCAGCACCGGCTGGACGAACTCTCCGTCGCACAGCCGCTTGCAGGAGAGGCCCTCGAACTCGACCTGGGCGTCCTTGTCGCGGAGGGCGAGCTGAAGCGCGCAGCACAGCTCCTCGACCTGGCGCTCTC
This sequence comes from uncultured Planctomycetaceae bacterium, assembly GCA_964575155.1. GTDB lineage: Bacteria > Planctomycetota > Phycisphaerae > SM23-33 > SM23-33 > CAZNSB01. The sequence continues at coordinate 417 of CAZNSB010000031.1, forward strand.
CGCCGGCGAGGCATACGGTCGCGCAGGTGCCGCATCCGACCACGGCGACCTTCCGGAAGGGCGCCAGCCGGTCCAGGATCCAGTCCATCTCTTTCTGCTTCAAGACGATCATTGGGCTTCTCCCGCGATGTCGGCGTCGGGGCGCTTCGCGCCGGGGGGCAGGCGCAGCTCGATTCGCGCCTCCGGGCGGGCGCGGTCGAGGATGGTTCGGACAAAGTCCACGAGGGACAGGATGTTGGCCCAGGCGGGGCCGTACTTGCACTCGTCCTGCTCGCACGGAAACAGCAGGACGGTTTGATATCCCCGCCCGAACAGCCGCAGCACGTCGACCGCCTTCAGCCGGGCCAGACACGGCACCCGCAGCACGTCGGCGCCCTCGACGTCGCCGTCCTGGCGGTGCAGGCAGATCAGGGCGACGTCGGCGCCCGCCGGGCGGTCCGCCGGCACCTCCGGCGAGGGCCAGTACGCCAGGCTGATGGCCTCGGCCGGGCAGACCGAGGCGCATACCCCGCAGGCCTGGCAGCGGACGGGATTGGCGAACATCTCCTCGCGGATCTCCACCGCCTCCAGGGGGCAGACCCGAAAGCACGTCAGGCAGGAGGCGCACTTGGCCTCGTCGATGACGGCCCCGGCCAGGCAGCCGAGGCACCGCCCGCCCTCGCGGCGGGCCTCGGCCTCGCTGAGGACGGGCTCGGCCTCGGCGAACGGTTCCGGCGGGCTGGCGGCCGAACGCATCTGGTGCAGCTTGCCCATGACGTCGGGGGGGAAGGGATCGAGGGGGACGGCCTGGTCCTCGGAAGGCCCCGCCGCCCGACCGGTCTGGAGGAAGCCGGCGACGACATCCGCCGCCTCGTGCCCGTCGGCGACGGCCTCGATCGCGGCCCCGGGACCACGCAGAGACTCCCCCGCCAGGAAGACCCGGGGGTGGCTGGTCTGGTGTGTCCGCCGGTCCACCACGATCCTGCCGCGGGCGTCCATTTGAATCGACGTGCCGCGCGCCCAGCTTCGATCCGGCGCCTGCCCAATGCTCAGGATCACCATGTCGGCGCTGAGGGTGCGGATGCGCGCGGGATCGTAGCTGGGGCGGAATCGCCCCGCCTGGTCGAAGACGGAGACGACGCGCATCAGCTCGACGGCGACGATCTGCCCGTCGCGGTTCAAGACGCGCTTGAGTGCCTGGCGTGGGAGGATGTGAATGCCCTCGGCCTCGGCGAGGGCGATCTCCTCGGGCTCGGCGGGGATTTCCTCGCGGCTCTCCAGGCAGATCATGGCCACGACCTCGGCGCCCAGTCGGCGGGCGGTGCGGGCGACATCGACGGCGACGTTGCCCCCGCCGATGACGGCGACCCGCCGGGGCAGGTCCACCTTGTTGCCCCCCCAGACGTCCGCCATCCACGGAATCGCCGCCGTAAAGCGCTGCGCGCCGAAGCCCGGGACGGCGATTCCCCGGCTGCGGGACAGGCCGCTGGCGACGATGACGGCGTCGAAGCCCTTTTCCAGGAGTTCGGCGGCGGTGGCGTCTCTGCCGATCTCGCAGCCGCAGGTGATCTCGACGCCGGCGTCGAGGATGCCCCCGACGTCAGCGTCGAGGGCCCCCTGGGGCAGGCGGTAGCGGGGAATGACGTTGAGCATCCCCCCCGGCCGATCCAGCCGCTCGAACACGCTCACCCGGCAGCCGCGGCGGCGAAGGTCGTCCGCCGCCGTCAGCCCCGCCGGGCCCGCGCCGATGACGGCCACGCGCGCCCCGGCCGGCGAGGCCGTCGCCGCCGGGCGGGCGGACCAGCCCGCCGCCCGGGCCACCACGAAGCGCTTCAACGCGCGCAGGGCAACGGGCTCGTCGAGCTGCCCCCGCCGGCAATTCTTCTCACATGGCCGCTGGCAGATGTGCGCGCAGACGGAGGGAAACGGATTCCTCCGGCAGATGAGCTGGTAGGCTTCCTCGTAGCGGCCCTGCCCCACCAGCCGGGCGTATCCGCCCGCATCGGTCCGGACCGGACAGGCCGCTTGACATGGGGGCAGTATTTCGGACGTCACGGTCAGTCCTCGTCGCCGGGCCCACCCGAAAGAACCGCGGCGATCTCGCCGGCCAACTGCTCACCGGTGATCGGCTTCTCCAGCACCTTGGCGACCGGGAGCCACTGCTCGTCGGGCTCGAAAAGCATCTGGTAGTGCTGCCCGACCGCCGTCAGCACCAGCATCTTCACGTCGGCCAGCGCGGCGTCGGCGCGAATGGCCCGGGCCAGGGCGAACCCCTCGTCCGGGCGCTTCATGATGACGTCGACGACGACGACATCCGGGCGCTGCTCCCTGGCCGCCGCCAGACCGGTGCGCCCGTCCTGCGCGGTGGCCACGTCGTACCCGGCCTGGGCCAGCACCAGGGAGGTGGCCTTGAGGAAGCCCACGTCGTCGTCGACGAGCAGGACCTTGGGTTTTTGGGTCATGGGTTCTCTTCCGGCTGGCCGGCGGCCCCCTTAGCGGCCAGGGCCGAGGCCACCGTCTCGACCAACTGCTTGTAGGCCGCCGATTTCGGCAGGATGTTTGCCGCCGTCAGGCCCTTGTCCTCCTCGAAGGCGTGCATCATCTGCCCGGGGCTCTCGGCCACGGCCGTCACCAGCACCACCGGAACGCCCACCAGCCGCGAGTCCTTGGCGATCTCCTCCGCGAACGTGAAGCCGTCCTCGCCGGGCATGATCACGTCAAGCAGGATCAGGTCGGGCAGGTTCCCGGCCAGCTTGCTGCGCGCCTCGGCGGCGCTGGGGGCGCAGGTCACCTCGTACCCGGCCGCCTCCAGCAGGCGTCCGGCGGCCAACAGGAAGCCTTCGTCGTCGTCGACAAGCAGGATGTTGTGGGGCATAATGCTGTGTCCTTTCCGCACGCATGAAGCGCTCTCGCCGCCGGGCGGCCGGGAGCGCGCCGGTTCACTGCCGGTCAGGGTTTCCCGCCTCCGCCGGCGGGCCGGGCCCGCGCCAGCAGCGCCGCAACCCTGTTCCGCAACACGTCCAGATCGATCGGCTTTTCCAGGAAGTCGGCCACCGGCAGGGAGTTCCCGTCAATGTCGCTGGGGCCGAAGCCAAGGGGGAACTTCTGGTTGACGGCCGTGAGCATCAGAATGGGCACGCCTCGGAGCTTTTCGATGTCCCGTTGCATGGCACGCGCCAATCGGAAGCCCGCGGAGATGTCCTCGGGAAAAATGACGTCCAGAATCGCCAGGTCCGGGGGCCGATTCCGCATGCGTTCTACCGCGCTGCGGACCTCCAGTGCAATGTCCACCTCGTGCCCGGCGTCCCGCAGGGCAATGGCCACGGCGCTGGCGAAGTCCTCGTCGTCGTCCACGATCATCAGATAGGCCATGGCCGCCCTCCTTCGGGCCCGCGGTCCGGCTGTGCCGAGGGGAAGGTCAACGTGAACTTCGTGCCCGCGCCGGGGGCACTCTCGACGCGCACGCGGATCCCGTGCGTCTCCGCCACCTGCTGTACGATGGCCAGCCCCAGACCCGTGGACTCCTTGTAGTGACGGACCGCCTCATCCGTCCGGTAGTGAGGCTCGAAGATCCGCGGCAGCTTGTCGGGCGGGATGCCGATGCCGTGGTCCTCGACGGTGACCGCCGCCCCGCCGGCGCCGTCGGCCGCGCAGCGAACCAGCACCCGACCCCCGCCGTGAGAGTACCGCACCGCGTTCCGCAGCAGGTTCGAGAACAGCATCTTCATGTGGTCCTCGACGGCGTCAATCCGGGACGGGCGCAGGTCCTCCTCCAGGACGACCTCGCGCTCCTCAGCCACCGGCCGGACTTGCCCCAGGCACCACCGCAGCAGCGTGACCAGATCGAGCTGCACCCGCCGGGGAGGCTCCCTGCTGGCGGCCCGCAGGTTGGCCACCTGGAGCACCTCCTGGATTTGCACGGCCAGCAGGCGGCACCGGGTGGCGATCCGCTCGACGACCTCGTATGCCTGCCCCGGCAGGGGCCCGCAGTGGCCCTTCAGCAGGAGCTGGACGTTGGCGTCGATGGCCGCGAAGGGCGCCTTCAGCTCGTGCGTCGTCCGAACCATGTGCCGCGTCTTCTCCTCCTGCGCCTCCACCAGCCGGCGGTTCGTCGCCGCCAGCTCCTCGTCCCGCTCCCGCACCATCGCCGACAGCCGAGACGCCAGGTACCACACCACGACCCATGTCGCCGTCGCCAGGCTGACGTTCAGCAGCAACGCGCCCGGCGTCCGGGCGATCTGCCCGCGCAGGGCCGCGTCCGCGTAAATCCCGGCCGGGGGAATCACCCCGGCCTGCTCCAACGCCACGCACCCCACGTAGAGCACGCACGCGATGGCCGTGACCACCAGCGACCGCGACCGCGGGAAGAAGATGCACGCCAGCACGATGTGAAGCAGATACGCGAACGCCGCGTACGTCTCCAGGCTGCCCACGTAGTGCACGACCACGGTCAGCACCAGCAGGTCCACGACAATCTGGGCCCACAGGTTGGCCTCGACGCCGCGGGCCGCCGCACTCCTCAGACGGCGTCCGTGCGCCAGGAAGCCCACGTTCGCCAGCATCAGCACCCCTGCCGCCACCAGCGGCCACTCCGGATGCCCACGCAGGCCGATCCGCGGAAGCAGCTCCGGGAACAGCCCAACCGCCCCGAACGCCGCCAGGAACCCGGCCACCACCCACCGCAGCCGGCAGAACCACAGCACGCTCCGCACCAGCAGGCTCTCCGGAAGGGCGGCGGCCGCCAGATGCTCCGGGGCCCCGGCCGGGAAACGCCCGCTCGGCGGCAGCGGCAACTCGTACTGCGGCCGCCGGGGCCGATCCGGCGAGGCCCCGAAAGTGTCTGACCGCTGCGATCCTGTCTCCGCGCTCGGGTACAACGATCCGCCTTTCCAAGAGTTGCCTGGCGTTCCCGTTGACCTCACAGGGCGCGCCCCGCCACCGGCGCTCGCGGCATTCTACTCCCTCACCGCGCATCAGTCAACCGCGGCGGCGATCGGGAATCTCACAATTGCTGATTCCTGTGGACAGAAGTCCATTCCCGTCAACGGGTTCTCACCTGCTCAGGGGATTCGACCAGCCGACCATCAGAACCTGAGGAAACCTGAGACGCGAGGAGAGGTCCTTGGTCCGGTATAGGCTGTGCTCACGGCTTGCTCGCGGGGCGAGACGCCGGCCGGGATTGCGGCGCCGTATGCACGACGTAGGAGCCGTAAGCAGGCCTCTTACGGCCCAAGGGCACTGCTTCAGCGCCGGCGAGCAGCTTGCGGAGGCCCTGGAACCGGAAGAAGGATAAGGTGGGCAACTGTTCCGACTCGTCCACGTCGGCCCGGACGGCCACGAGGGGTCCGCCGGCCGGCTGGGCGATGGCGGCGCTGGCCTCTGTGGGCACGCCCGGGTGCGCCGTCCAGCAGCGCCCGTCTGGGGAGGTGATCCACGGGTAGCGGCCGGAGAGACGGCGCTGAATCTCGCCTTTCCTCGCGCGGCAGTCGGCGAAGGAGCCGTAGAACACCAGCCCGACACCGGGAACCATGCAGTGGTTCGGCAGGGCGCCGGAGGGGCTGGTGGAGAGAAGGTGCCAGTCGGCCCACCGCTTCAGATCGGACGATCGGGCCGTGAACAGCATCAGCCCGCCTCCCCACACATACCCCGACGAGCCCGGCGTGCAGTACTTGATGCGCTGATTGCGGATCATGAAGAGTTGGTAGGCCCCGTCGGGCCACTGGTGCAGGCAGGCCTGGGCCACGCCGCTGTCCAGGCACGGGCGATGTGCCTGCGATCTGTCTCGCCAGAGAAGCGCCGGCGCCTGCCAAGCCAGACCGTCCGCCGAGCGCGTCAGGTGGACCCCCGCCAGGGTCCCCTGCGTCAGCAGGTATTGCCGGCGGGAGTCCTGGAGGAGGTGGACCGTCTGACTGCTCAGCTCGGAGACCTTCGCCGGGCGCGTCCAGTTGAGAAGGTCCTCGGAAAAGCAGACGTATGGCCAGAATCGTCGCAGGATGTTGCGGTCGGACAGGAAGGCCAGCGCGTACCGGCCATGGCTGTCCAGGATCAGCGCGGGCGACGTTTCCCAGTGCGCGCTGTTGACCGGGCACCGCAGGCGGCGCAGGGGCGCCCAGGTCCTGCCGTGATCGGCGCTGGTGCTGATCCAGATGTCGCCGAAGACCGCCGTGTAGAGGATCAGCCGACCGTCGCGCCCGTTCACCAGACGTGGCACGACCTGCCCGGGGCGGAAGGCCCAGACAGGCTCTTCCTTCATGCCGGGCCCCCTGGGGTCCGAGAGCGGTCCCTTCGTCAGGCCGCGGAAGAGAACCGGCTCGTCCGGCGCCAGCGCGATCCGCCCCACCTCCCGCCAGCCCCTCTTCGCGTACACGCCGGACAGGTCCAGGACCAACTCGGTGAGGACCCCCTCGGGCAGGGCGAAGCGCTTCCTGATCTCCCTCCTCCAGGACTCCCGGCGGGAGTGGTACTGGAAGAGCAGGCAGGCCTCCGTTCGCCGGGCGGGCAGCGAGACGACCTCTCCAACGGGCACGAACCGAAAGCCCAGCCCGTCGATCATCACGTCCACCGGCGGGCCGGGCGGGACGACGGTGACCCGCAGGCGGGCGTTGGCCTGGCGCTTGGGCAGCAGGCGGAAATCCAGGCGGTATCGGGCGCCGGCCGAGTCCTTGGCGTAGTGGGTCCACACCGCGCCGTGGACCTGAACGTGCCGGGTCATCGGCGGCAGCAGCAGGGGCCGTGTCCTGGCCCGCCACCTGCCCGCCTCGTCCCGCGCCGCCAGGTCGCTGTGGGCGTGCTTGGGGAGGTAGGGAAGGTACACGTCGGCGCTGTGGAACTTGGCCTTGTGCCAGGCCGTCAGCCTCACCGAGTCGATGAAGTGATCCGAGTCGCACTGGAACCATCCCAGGTGGTGTTCGTGCTCCCCCTGCCCCGGCGTGCCGCGCCCGGCTTGTTCCCTCATGACCCCCTCGTGCCACGGTTTGTCGGGGGAGATCCGGATGATTTCCCCGCGGCAGACGGGCGGGGGGCTCGGAAGCCGACAGACAACCCGGTTGAGGAAGCTTCGCACCTGCCGGCGCGTCTCCTCGGGGATGGACGAGTCGCCCCAGGCCCGGTAGAGGTGCTCGCCCGCCGCGGCCGGGTCGTTGACTTGGGAGAACAGCTCGCCGAGGCAGAGGTGCACGTACGTCGGGGCCTTCAGGCGGACGTGCCCCAGACCCGCCACGGGGCAGTGAACCGTGGTGTCGCCGGCGCTGGTCAGCCAGCGCCGGCAGTGGGGGATGATGTCGGGCACGCGCGCCCCGGAGAGCATGATGGCGTGGATGGACTCCATCAGGGCGTCGCCGGCGCGGGGGTGGCGGGGCTGGCTGAGGAGGAACGCCTCCAGGTCCGCCAAGGCGTGGGCGTACCGGAGCTGGTAGTAGAACATTCTGGCGGCCCAATACCTGGCGTCCGCGTACGTCGGGTCCTGCCGCAGCGCCCGGCGGAAGTGAAGCCAGGCCTGCTCGTACCGGCCGGCGTCGAAGTGATCCACCCCCTCATACAGCAGCCTGCTGGCCGGGACCGAGTCCGTCCAGACCGGCAGCTTGTTGACAAACTGCCGGGCGTCCGCCCGGCCGGTGAGGACACCCAGCACCTTCCCCGCCAACTGCTTCTGGAGCTTCAGCACGTCCCTCGCCGATCCCTTGACCACCGCCGTGCCCGCCGGCTTGTCCTCCAGGACGTTCAGGACGGTCGCACGGATCGTCGCCTTCTCGCCGTCGATGCGGTACGTGCCGAACACGGCCCGGGCGGCCTTGAGCTGCCTGGAGATCCGCTCCTGCCACTCCGGCAGGAGGCCTCCGGTATGGATCATCCTCATGACGGCCAGTTGCATCTGCTGTCGGCTGACGAGCTGGAGCTGGGGATGCTGGGAGAGATCGTTGATGAGCAGATCGGCCAGGCCTTTTTCCAACCAGTCCCACTCCTTCCCCGCTGGCCCTTCCACCTGGTTGGCGAAGTTCAAGACCGCCACCGCCGCCGGCTCGTCGCCGGCCGCGTTCAAGGCCAGCACGCTCACGACAAAGATCACCAGGCTGCGCGGGCATTGGGTCATGGCTTGCTCGCGGCCTTCTTCGAGGGCTTGGTCCTTGGCTTCCACGGCGCTTTGATCCACTCGAAGGCAGGCTTTCTCTTCGGAATCGCCCGCCACGGCAGCTTTTTCAGGTAGGTCTGCGGCTTGTCCAGCCTCATGGCCGAGAAGCGGGGCAGGAGGTCCTCGCGATCCAAGGTGCATTGAAAGGTGACCAGGCGGCCGCTGCCCGTTGGCGTGGCGGCGACAGTCGACCCGGCAACTGCGTCGAGGCAGCCTGCCCAGGATGTGCCGTCCGCCGATTTCAACCAGGCGTACCGGTAATATCGTCGCGGCCCGGGCTCGTCGCCGAGCGTGTGGCCGGCGAACCAGCCGTGCAGCAGCAGGCCTGTGCCGGGGACGAAGCAATGCCCGGGGACGCCTGCCGGGGGCTCGTTGGAAAGCAGGTGCCAGGATGCCCAGTGGCGGAGATCCCGACACTTGGCCGTATAGAGCATATAGCCGCCACTGATACCGTATCCCGACGGAGTCCAGGAGCTCTTGACCGACTGGAGCCGATTCATGAACAACTGGTAGCCGCCGTCCGGCCACTGGAACAGGCTGGCCTGGGCGACGGCGCCCTCCCACCGCTCACGGAGGTCCGGCTCGCCTTCCCGCCAGACAAGGTCGGATCCGTTCCATTGCAGGAAATCCCCGGACCGTGTGACGTGGACGCCTCTGCGGCTGCCCTGCGTGAGCAGGTATTGGCCTTCGGCGTCCTGCATCAGATGCACCGACTGGCTTTGCACGTCCGAAGCCTTCGACGGCCGCGACCAATTCACCAGATCATACGAGAAGCACACATACGGCCAGTAGCGGCGGAGGATGTTCCTGTCCGACATGAAGGCCAGGCAGTACCGGCCTCGGTCGTCCACGATCAATGACGGCGAGGTCTCCCAGTGGGCGCTGTTGACCGGACAGGGCAGCCGGTAGAGATCGGTCCACGCGCTTCCTTCGTCGTTGCTCGTGCAGATCCAAAGGTCGCCGAAAAAAGCGGCGTAGGCGACGAGCACCCCCCCCCGGCCGGAGACAACGGCCACGGGGAGCTGGTCGGCGCGGAACGTGGGAACCGAGAGCCTAGACCCTTTCGGCCGACGCCGCGTCAGCGCAGTGATGTCGGGAAGCCCCGCGCTCAGCCCGCGGAACGTGATCGGCGCGGTGGACGAGATGGGAATGTCCAATACGGGCCCCCAGTCCGTGCTCCTGCGACACCGATTCAAGTCGTACAAGAGTTCGGTCAGTTCTCCTGGTCGTAACACTGCTTCTTTGCGGATCGCGCCGCTGAAGATCCTGCGCCAGCTCCGCAAGCTGACATGCACCTCGACCGGGATCCTTCCCGGCGGCAGGGCCAAGGCGACGTTCGCGGCCGCGCGCCTCAGCCGGGGGCCCCTCAGCCAGACGGCCACCCGGGGAGCCTTGGGGATCACCCGCACGCGCAGTCCGGCTGTCGCCTTGCTCTTGGGGGTCAGCTTGAACGTGAGCTTGTAGGGCCAGCCCTCGTGGCGGCGGAAGTCGATCGATACGTCGCCGTCCATCTGAAGGTGTTGGGTCGCCGGGGGCAAGAGGCAGGCTCGGGTCGTCGCCCGCCACAGGCCGGTGGCTTCATCCAGAGCGGCGTCTCCGTGGGCAGACAGCAGAACAGCAGGATGCACCCCCCGGATCGCGCAGCCCCCGAACTTCTGCTTGTTGGAGACGGTCATGCGCACGGAGTCTATGTAGTGGTCTGGGTCGCACTGAAACCAACCCAGGTGGTTGTAGAAGCCGCCGGGAACGGGCCTCACGGCCTTGCGCTTCTCTTCGAACGTGCCCACGTATGTGAGCCTGTCCGGGGAGATCTGGACCACCTCCGGCCGGCAGATCCGCGGAGCGCGCGGCAGCGACACGGCGATGCTGTTGAAGGAAGCCCGGATCTGCCGGCGGGCCGCCTCGGGGATTGTGGTATCCAGCCAGGCTCGGTAGAAGTGCTCGGCGGAGGCCAGGCGATTGGCTTCTTGACGGGACAGCTCGCCCAGGCAGAGGTGCAAGTAGCTCGCGGCGTTCATCCGAATATGTCCCACGCCAGCCACCGGACAAAAGACGTGCACCCCCTGGGCGTGGGGCAGCATTTGGCGGCAGTAGCGGATCACGTCGGGCGCCGGCGCCCCGCCCAGGATGATCGCGTGGGTGGACTCCATCAGGGCGTCGCCGGCGCGGGGGTGCTGTGGCTGGCTGAGGAGGAACGCCTCCAGGTCCGCCAAGGCGTGGGCGTACCGGAGCTGGTAGTAGAACATTCTGGCGGCCCAATACCTGGCGTCCGCGTACGTCGGGTCCTGCCGCAGCGCCCGGCGGAAGTGAAGCCAGGCCTGCTCGTACCGGCCGGCGTCGAAGTGATCCACCCCCTCATACAGCAGCCTGCTGGCCGGGACCGAGTCCGTCCAGACCGGCAGCTTGTTGACAAACTGCCGGGCGTCCGCCCGGCCGGTGAGGATCGTCAACACCTTCCCCGCCAACTGCTTCTGGAGCTTCAGCACGTCCCGGGCGGTTCCTGTGACCGACACAGTGGCTACCGGCTTGTCCTCGAGCAGGTTCAGGACGGTCGCCCGGATCGTCGCCTTCTCGCCGTCGATACGGTATGTGCCGAACACCGCCCGGGCGGCCTTGAGCTGCTTGGAGATTCGCTCCCGCCATTCCGGCAGCAGGCCCCCCGTATGGATCATCCTCATGACGGCCAGTTGCATCTGCTGGCGGCTGACGAGCTGGAGCCGGGGATGCTGCGACAGGTCATTGATCAGCAGGTCGGCCAGGCCCTTCTCAAGCCAATTCCACTCCTGACCCGCCGGGCCTTGGACCTGATTGGCGAAGTTCAGCACGGCCACCGCCGGCGGCTGGGCAGCGGCGAGCGGCATGCCAACCCCCACGACAAGCGCGACGATTCCTGCCGCGCGGGTGCGTCCGCTTACGTGCCTGCGATCAAGAATCTTCATCGTGCCTGCCATCTCTGCTCTTGGCCGGTGACCCGGCCGGCAAGTTCCCCACTTGCGTTTTTCCCGACTCGCCCCGGCGGCGCCTTCCGGGGCCGGGAAAAGCCCATCGACGCTGCGGCCGCTGCCTTCCGCACGGGCGTCCGGCAGCGTGCGCAAAGCCAGCTCTTGTAGTATCGCTGATCCCAGAGATACCAATTCTGGTTCACCGGACAGCCGAACGTGGGGCATTCACCTGCACCGCATAACCGGGCCGCGCAGCCGAGCGCGAAGTTATAGTATTCCGGATGTTCCGGCAGGGAGGGTGCGAGCGGGGTCACCTTGCGAAGGTCCGGCGGCGGAGTCATGTGCAGCCAGAGGCACGACGCGACCATCACCTTTGGTGTACCCTTGGCCGGCCAGCGCTCGGAAGTGACGCGCTCGTCCAGATCCGTCTCCAGGGCCGCCTCCGTGAGGACCAATAGACGGTGGGCCTTCGGGTGCTTTTTCCGCACTCGTTTCAGCAACTGCTCGGCCTGCTGAATCAGCTTGTGGCCTTCCAGCGGCCCGACTTTCGGCGCGTCGCTCGCAGGCAGGAGGACGACCTTCGCTCCGATGCGCTCCCGGATGAGCGTGGCGAGGGGCTCGGCCTCGTATCGCTTGACGAAATCTGCCGTCGGCAGCAGGACGATCGTCGGGGCCCTGTCACGCTCGACCTTGGCGAAGACGGGTTTCTTCGGGAACCGGTGCTTCTCTTGCTCGGCTTTCTTCTTCGCTCGCAGTGTGGGAATGTACCCCGCCCACATGGGCCTGTATTTTTTCAGCAGGTTCCGCGCCAGCGGCACCAGCGGGGAGTCGTGCTGGAACTTCAGAAAGTGCTCCAACTCGATGATCGCGTGGTCGTACTCGTTCAGCCCCACGTAGCACAGCGCCCGCCTGAAGGCCGCGCGGTCGTGCATGGGGTCCAGACCGGTCGTCTTGAAGAACTCCATGACGGCCCGGTCGTAGTTGCCGGCGTGGTAGTAGCCCAGCCCGCGCAGGTAGTGCAGCCCGGCCAGGGGGTTCTTGTCCAGCTTGGCCGGATCCACCTTCGGCAGCTTGACGTCGAGGAGTTTGGCCAGCTTGCCCGCCACCTCCAAGCCCAGCTCCAGCAGCTTTTCCGGGGAACCCGAGACCGTCGCTGAGCCGATCAACCGCCCGTCGGCCGTGTGCCACGTGTGGAGCGCCGCCTTCAGGATCGGCTTCTTGATCTTTTCACCCCGAGCAAGGACGATGCCGCCGGAGACGATCCGGTCGGCTTTGAGAAGCCTGCCGACGCGGATGAGCGTGTCTTTGTCGGTCAGCCCGGCCAGTGAGAGCTTCTGCTCGCGCAGAACATCCCTGAGACGTTCACGTTCGACGACCCTGGCCCGTTTCTGCTCGGCCAGCAGGACCATGATCCCGTCCGTCAATGCGGTGGCCGCCTCGTCGTATTCCCTCAGGCCGGTGTTGTTGCTGACGGGTGCGACGAACAGGACCGGTCCGGCCCGGGCCGCCGCAGGCAGCAACAGCAATGACAGAACCGCCAACGTGGCGCATCTGCTGGGGCTAGTCCTTGGCCACACCGTCTTGCTCCTTGCCTTTGCCGAATCGGGTCACCGCGGCCGGAAAGACCTTCCGGCCTCGCAGGCCCCGGTGAAAGTGGCGCTCGAACATGTACACGTCGTCGCCGGTCGTGTAGTGGTGCACGCCCATCAGGAGGCGTCCGTCCGCGGCGACGTCGCTCAGTCTGCAGTTCATGTTGCACTTTGGATGGAGCGAGATGCTGCGATACTCGGCCTCCAGGGTCGGACGGTTGAACACAAACGCCCACGCGGTTGTGGAGTCGAGAAGGATCAGTTTATCCTTGTAGATCGCCCCTCTCGACTTGACGTTGAAGCCGAAGTTGGGGTTGAACCGGGCGCGCAGCGTCAGTCCGTCCTCGGCCGTTCCGACGTACTCCCCCGGCTTGTAGTGCCAACTGCGCTCGATTTCCTTCGGGACGCGACGGTTCCACTGGTACCAGTGAACCACGATGCAGTGGTACCGCTGGTCGGAGCGGTCGTACCAGGCCACAAGCGGCACGCCGAGCACGTGCGGCTGGACGCGGCCGAGGTCCAACCGCGCGCGCTCGAACGATCCGTCGGGGCGGCTGCGAGCAATCCAGACGATCGGGGTGTCCCTATCAGGCCCTCGCGGCCCGTCGTCGGTCCAGCCGGGCTTGTCCCACCCGGCGAGGATGATCTCGCCGTTGGTGCCGCGGGCGGCGTACGTGACTACGACGATGGGCGCCAGGCGGGGCGCGGTCCAGCGGCGCAAGTCGCGCGACATCGAGAGATAACACCGCTCCTGCCTGGGGAGGCCTCGATCGGAGTTGAAGCAGAGAACGCAGGTGCCGTCAGGCAGGGAGACCAGTTTCGCGCCCCACTCCCGGTGGGCGGAGTTGATCGGCACCGGAAGCGGCGTCGCCGGGGTCCAACTTGCCCCGTGGTCGAAGGAACGGGCGAGCCAGAGATCCTCGTCCACCTCCCACACGGCCGACCAGGACCCGTCGGTGCCCCCAGCCAGGCTTGGCGAGCGCCACACCCTCTGCTGGGAAGGGCTGTAGTTCGTGGCCATTCTATGGACGATTGCATCCTCGGGCCAGTGTCCCAGGCGGCCGGAGGATCGACCGACCCGGCATGCGCTGACCTGACCTCGCTGGGGAAGTACCGAGAACGAGAACAGCGGCTTCCTCTGGGGGATCGGGTGGCGCTTGGAGTCGTAGAAACGCCCCTCCAGCCGCCGACACGGAAGATACGTCAGCCATTTCTCTCCTCGGCCAAACGCCACACCGCAACCCCCCACGTGCGTCCAGCCCCAGGTGAACGCGCCGAGGAAACCCCGGTCGAGATACACGTGGCCGGTGGGTTCGGCCGGGGCGACCTGGGCGACCAGCTCCATCCCCTCGGCGCTGAAGACGCTTGCCGGTCCGAGCGTCACCCGGCCGGCGCGGTGGATGCACCACGACTCCAGGTATGCCTGAAACAGCTTTCCCCGGAAAAGGGGCGCCAGCTCCCAGGTTTGGGCGCTGGGCCTGGTCGTGACCGCGACCGCATCGGAGTACTGCTCCCGGCCGAAGCCGCCGGACAGACACAGCAGCATCTTGCACGTGATGCCGTTGCGGGTCCGCGGAGCCTTGACGCGAGCGCGGACGACCACGCGCCGGAGCCGGTGGTTCGGCGGAACGGTCAGCAACTCATTGTCAATGGTACTGCTGTCCGACAGCTTGCCCGGGCGCAGGAACCTGTTGTCGCCGCCGGGTCTCAGGAGGCGGAAACGCGGCGGGTCCATCCGTCCCCACTTGGTCAGGGCGTCGGCGGGCAGCTTTGGCGATCCCGGCTGGCCGAGCACGACCGCGGCCTGGAGGCGGACCTCGTCGTGTAGGCTCGATTCGTGATCCCCGCGATTCGGCAGGTTCGCCAGGATCCGGGCGGCCAGTGGGTATTCCGTCGTGCTCTGGTAGTAGCTGGCCAAGCGGATCTTGAGGAACACAGGCAGCGTCAAGTTCCGCGTGCCCCGATAGCTCGTTCGCCGCACCGTGGCCGTTGGCGCCAGCTCCAGCATGCGGAGGATCTCGTCGATCTTCCCCCGGGTGCTTGGACGTGCCCGCTCGTATGTATCCAGGTATTCCAGAACCGCGTCTCCGATGCGGGGATGGGTCGTGTGCTCGTAGACGAACTGCTCGTAATACCGCCGGGCGTGGGCGTAATGGAGCAGGTAGTAGTGCAGCCGACCGACCCAGTAGAGCGCGTCGGCGTACCCACGATCCACGCGCCAGGCCCGACGGCCGTACAGCCAGGCCTCCAAGAACTCGCCACGGTCAAAGTTGTCGATCGCCGTGTAAAGCAGCCTGCTGGCCGGAAGGCTCTCCGTCCACATCGGCAAAGAAGCCGCAATCTCCTTGATATCGCCTTTGCCGAGCAGAGCAGCTATGATCCGGCTGGTAAGCTCCTTCTCCAACTTCAACACATCCTTCGCCGGGCCCATGACCCGGACACGCCGGATCAGCTTGCCGGAATAGGCGTCCACGATTGAGGCGTTCATCACGGCGTTCTCGCCGTGCACGCGGAAGCTGCCAAAGACCAGCCGGGCGACCTTGAAGCGCTTGACGAAGACCCGGCTCACGCGAGACAAATCCATTCCTGGCCGGATGGGAATGCCCTCGGCGGTTAGGGTCTCCTGCATCCGCTCCCGGTCCACCAGCAGCAGACCTTCCTGCGTGGACAGGTCGTTGATGACCAGGTCGGCCAGGCCCTTCTCAAGCCAATTCCACTCCTGACCCGCCGGGCCTTGGACCTGATTGGCGAAGTTCAGCACCGCAACCGCCACCGGCTCGGCGGCCGGGGCCCTCGGCGGCGATGCCGCCAGTGTCACGCAGACGAGGATGAAGGCACATCGGCTCATGGGTTCTTCGTGCGCTCGTCGGCCGGCGTGAAGAACGGCTCGACGCTCGGCCCGCGGAGGAGGCAGGGCCCTTGGGGCTGGTCGGGGAACTGGGTGCCGGGCGGGTGCACGTAGCAGATCACGTATCCCCACCGCGGATGCCAGGTCATGTTGCCATACTCGGTCGTCACCCCGATGTAGCGCCGCGACCCGCGCCAGGGCCCGGTCGGACACTCGCGGATCATGTTGACGGACTTCCAGGGCGCGTTGTGCTGGTGCCGGAAGCACGCCAGCAGGGTTCGGCCGGCGCGGTGCACCGGGGCGACGTAAAGCCCCCGGGGCCCGCGGCGGCGCGCCAACTGCCTGAGCCCGCTCCAGCGGGAGAGGTCCTCGCTGGTGTACCGCAGCAGCCTTTCCTCGGCCCGGTCGGGATCGTAGTAGGTCCTGCCGGCGTGCACGGCGGTGCCCTCGTACAGGGTGTAGGCGGCGAACAGGTCGTAGGCGCCGCTGCGGCGCTGGACGATCCTGACCTCCCCGGAGACCCCGGGCATCCGCAGCTCGGACACCTGCTGCCAGCGATACGCGTCCCGGGAGACCAGCGCCGTGACCTTCTTGTTGGCGTTGCAGACGAAGACGAACCTGCCGCGATCGTCCCGGATGAGATCGTAATGCCACATGGGCCGGTCCAGGATCATCGCCGGCGCCGACCAGTGCAGGAAGTCGCGGCTCCAGCACACGTACGGGCGGGCCTCGTATTGCCCGTTCCGGTCGGACAGGAACGCCAGCAGGAAACGTCCGGACCCGTCGCGCAGCAGCACCGGGTCGCATTCCTTCCACCCGCTGGAGATCGGCATGGGCAGCCTTCTCGGCCTGGAGAACGTCTCGCCGTCGGTGCTGGCCGAGGCCCAGAGGTCGTTGCCTCGCGCCCAGACGACGCGAATGGCCTTCTCGTCGACCTGGATGTAGGGGCAGCTCCCGCCGGTTTCTATGCCGAAGTCCGGGGAGAAATTCCGGCCGATCAGGACGGCCGTCTTCCAGCTCGCCCAGGGGCTGGACTTCTTCCACGGCAGTCGGCCGGTGAGGCGGATGGTCTTACCGGCCCGCACGGTCGCCGTGGTGGTCCACTCGCCGAAGGGGGCCTGCGGGTGCCCGGGCCAGAACCGCAGGGTGCGTTGCCCGGGCGGCAGCAGCCCGATCAGCCCGGGGCGCTTCCGCCCCATGCGCCCGTCGACGTCCACGCGGAAGTCGCTGGTGTTGGCGCAGCTCACCTCGATCGCCCCGTGGGGGCCGATCTTCTCCAGCTCGGCCACGGCCCGCATGCCGCGGATGTACGTCCCGGCCTCCTCGAACGGCTTGGTCGTGGAGAGGTAGACGTGCACGTGGAACAGCCCGGCGCGAGGCAGGTTGGTGAAGCGCACGCCCGTTTTGGCCATCGTTCGCAGCGGCCCGCCGCGACTGCCGGGGACGTCCGTGTAGGAGTCCTTGTGCATGCAGATGCCCAGGCGGACGTTCTCGGCCTTTCCGTACTCCGCGACGATCGGGAAAAAGTGTAGGCTCTTGAACACGTGCCCGTCCGGCGCCACGACGAACCACCAGGCGTAGTAGGGCGTCCAGTACGTTCGCCCGATCTTGTGGCGCTTGGGGAGGGTGCGGAACGGCCAAGGCCAGTGGCTGACCGCCTCGGTCCGGTCCGGCCGGAAGCGGAACGGGGGCCCGCGGTAGTGGACCGCCAGCCCGGCGGGCATCAGCGCCTTCCCGGTCAGCAGGTTGTGCGTCTGGGCGTTGCCCATGGCCACGCGGTAGGCGTGGTCCTCGCACCGCAACTGCGCCCGCCAGGGATCGTCCGTTGGCCCGCACAGCTCGGCGACGACCTTGGCGGCCCGCTCGGCGGCCTCCTGGTGCCGCCCCAGTATGCCCCGCAGCCGCGCAGACTTCGTCTGAAGCCAAAGCTCGTTCAAGATCCAGTTCGCCTGCATCTCGTTGTGGATCTTCGCGTGCGGGTATCGCGCGGCGAGGTCGTCGTAGAGCTTCAGCAGCGTCTCAGGGGGCGTGTCGAGCTTCTCGTGGGTGTGCAGGTACTCCTTGATGGCGTCGCCGGTGCGCGGATGGGCCGGTGCCACGTACACGAATCGGTCGAAGGCCCGGCGGGCGTGCTCGTAGCGGTCCATGAAGTAGTACATCTTGCCCACCCAGTACAGGGCCTCGACGTAGGCGGCGTCGGCCTGCGATGCCTGGCGGAACCGCAGCCAGGCCTCCCTGTAACGCCCCTGGTCGTACAGGTGCATGCCGACGTAGAGGGCCTTGGCGGCGGCGGTGCTGCGGGTCCACACGGGCAGGGCCTTGAGGACCTGCTCGGGGGGGCGTTTGACCAGCCAACTCAGAATCGCCGCGCTGAGCCGGCGCGTCAGATCCATGCACTGATCGGCCGGGCCGGCGAGGCGCCGGCGGAGCACCTCCTTCTTCTTCGCGAAGTCGACCACCACGGCGGTGACGGAGAGCTTCCGGCCGGCGACGTCGTAGACGCCGGAGATCAGGTAGTCCGGGCGCAGGGCCTTGCGGATCATCTCCAGCCGCTCCGGGTCGCCCATCATCTCCGGCGCCCAGCGCATCTTCTCCGCCAGCCGCTGCATCTCGTCCCGCCGGACGACCGAGACCGACCGGTCCTGGAAGAGGTCCGTGATGATGCGATCGGCCAGGCCCTTCTCCAGCCACACCCACTCCGGCGTGTCGGAGGTCATCTGGAAGTTGAAGACGGCGACGGCGGTCCGCCCGGCCGGGGCGGGCGCCGCTCCCGCGTTCAGAGCGGCAAGGGCCCAGGCGACGGTCATCGCCGGATTCCGCCACGGGGTCCTCATCGTCGCCTGCTCCCTGCCGGGCGGGTCGTGCCCGGCGGCCTGCCGGGCGGGCCCAGGTGCTCGAGGGGGGAGTCCGCTTGGCGCTGCCTGGCCTCGGCCAGGAGGGCCTTGACCTTCCCGGTGTGCTTGGAGTGCGGCTGCCTGTGCAGGAGTTTCTTCCATTCGATGACGGCGTGTGCGAACTGGCCGAGGCGGTGGTAGCACATCCCGCACCAGTAGTGGGCCTCGACGTAGTCCGGGTCGAGGTCGATGGTCCACATGAGCTGCATGATGGCCGGGTCCATGCTGCCGGCGTAGTAGTGGCTGAGGGCCTTGGCGAAGTGCAGGCCGGCCACGGGGGACTTCTCGATCTTCTTGAGGTCGATCTCCGGCAGCGGCAGGGACATCTGCTTTCCCAGCCGGCGGGCCAGTTGGAGCGCCGCCTCGGGCAGGTAGGTGGGTCGGCAGGCGATCTGGTCGGATGCCAGCACCCGCGCGGTGGCGATGTCCAGCGCCTGGACGCTCACGGTCAGCTTGCCCTCGAGGAGGAACAGCCGGCCGGTGAGAACCGTGTCGGCCTTCAGCAGCCTGCCCGCCCGAATGGCGTACTCCCGTCCGGTCAGGCCCTTCAGCGCCAGTGCCTGCTCGGCCCGGACGGCCGCCAGCCGCTGGCGCTCCACCGCCGTGATGTGCTTCTGCCGGGCCAGGATGACCGCGACGAGGTCTCCCATGCCCTCGGCCACCGGGTCGTACTGGTCCAGCTGCGTCTCGTTCTCCAAGGGCGCGGCGAAGACCGTGCGCCGGGCGGGTTGGCTGGCCGCTGCGGGCCTGCTGGCGGCGCCCTTGGGCACCGCCCAGGCGATCCACGCGGCCGCGGCGATGACGGCCGCGGCGACCGCTGAAAACACGCTCCTGGTCATGGGTTGCGGGCCCTCGTGCCGGTCGGGGCCGCCGGGTTGGTGGCCGCCGGGCGGGTCGCCGCCCGCCGCCTGCACTCGGCAAGCCGCCTCTGCGCTTCCTCGCGCAGGAGGGACTTGGGGTGCTTCCGCAGCAGCTTCTCCAGCTCGATCAAGGCGTGCTTGAACTCCTTGTTCTTCATGAAGCTCAGGGCCATCCAGTAGCCGGCCTTGTCGAGTCTCGGGTCGATGTCCTGGGCCCTCATGAACTCCATGACGGCCCGGTCGTAGTGGCCGGCGAAATGGAAGCCCAGGCCTCTCATGAAGCAGGCCGACGCCTTCGGGTGCTTGTCGATGTCCTTCTTATCCAGCGGCTTCAGCTCGACCTCCAGGCCCTTGCCGACCTTTCCGGCAAGCTCGGCGATGAGCGCCGGGACGTCGTCGGCCCTGCCGCGGACCTCCACGCTGCCGGCCAGTCGAGCCGAGGCGATCTCGTAGACCTGGGCGTTGACCAGGAGCCTCTCGCCCCGCCGGATCATGCCGCCAACCAGGATGCGATCGGCCTTCAGGAGCCTGCCGACCTTGACGGCCGTGGCCGGGGCGACGAGCCCGGCGAGGGAGAGCTTCTGCTCGTCGAGCACCTTGCGCAACTGCTGCCGTTCCACGACGGTGACGTGCTGGTGCTCTGTGAGCCCGACGGCCAGCATGTCCGCGATCGCCTCGGCCAGGGCGTCGTAGCGGGCATCGCCGGTGTTGTTGCTCAACGGCGCAGCGCA
>CAZNSB010000032.1:0-9256 GCA_964575155.1 uncultured Planctomycetaceae bacterium
TCTCGAGCGTCACCGCCCCGGCGGCGGTGTCCACGGCAACCGGCTCGGACCCGGCGAAGACCCGCAGGCTCGCCAGGAGAAAGGCCTTCCCCGCCGGGGCCGGGGCCAGCCCGCCTTCGCCCAGCACGACCAGCTTGACCTGTACGATCTTGAATCCTGGAGATTCGGCGGGCTCCGGGTCGTCCGGCAAGGGCGTCACGGGGACCAGCCCGCCCGTCAGGTCGCCCGGCTGGTCGATCTCCATCGGCAAGGGCTCGGTCGACGGCTGCACCCCCCGGGCGGAAGGCCGCGGCGAGGGCCGACCGTGCCCCGGCGGCGCCCCGCGCCCCCCCCCGGCCCAGACCAGGTAACCCACGAGGATTCCCAGCCCCGTGCCGATGAGGGCGAGCACCATGATGGCGAGCGGATTGGCCCGTCGCGGGCTGCGGCGGGTCCGCCGCCGGCCTCGCAACGGGCGGGCCGGGGGCGCCGCCGCCATCCCGGGCGCACCGCCCGGGGCCTCCCCCTCCGCCGGGACGGGGCGGGCGGCGGGCTGCTCGGCGAGGTCGAGGACCTCGGCGGCGCCGGCCCCGCCGTCGGCTATCAGCTCCTTGGGCTCCAGGAGCTTCCCATCGATCGGGGCGGGAATGCGAATCTGCTGCCCGCACGCCGGGCAGCGCGCCACCTTCCCCGAGAGCCGCTGCTCCACCGTCAGCCGCTCCCCGCACGAGCCGCAGACCACCAGCAGCTTCTTCTTCAACGCCAGCTTGGCCTTGGTGAGGAACTCATCGGCGAGGTCGTCCTCCGCCTCCAGCGGGGCCAGCAGCCGGACGCCTTCGCCGGAAACGTCTTCCTCCATCGCGGAGATGCGGATGAGCCGGCCGCAATGGGGGCAGGGAAGGTCGCCTCCGACGTGGCTGTCGTCGACGAGAAGCGTTCTTCCGCATCCTCCGCAGAGCACGTCCACGCTGCGCTCCTGGCGGCGCCCGCCGCCCGGGGCGGGCACCGGGGTACATCCTACCTCAAGTATCGGCACGTTTCATGCAAACTCGGCGCAAGCCGCAGGACGAAGTCGGCGGGGCGGCCCGAAGGGCACAATTCCTGTTGGCCCCCGACGAAATCGCCGATTACAATAAGGCAGCCGCGGTGCAGGTGAGAAGCCCATCGCGCCCCGGCAAGAGGACTTGAAGTCCCCATGGACGTCCTGAACGCCATCGAAAAGGTCCGGTTCAGCTCGGCGCGCCCGCAGCGCGTCCAGTTGTCCAAGTGCCCCGAGTTCAACTGCGAGCTGCTGTGCCTGGAGCCGGGGCAGAAGCTGATCGCGTCCGGACGGTGCGCTTACTACCTCATCGCGGGCAGCGGCGAGGTCGAGGCCGGCCAGGACAAGCAGCCGACGCGACTGGGCCACTTCGTCACCTGCGAAGAGGGTGAATCGCATACCATCGTCAACTCGTCTGAACAGCGGCTGATCTGTCTGGCCGTTTCGTGAGGCCGCCAACGGGGCGGAGAAGGGCGCTCCCCCAAGCCGCCGGTGCCAGGGCTGGAAGCGCCCCCGCGATCACGGCGCCGTTGCCGGAAAGCTGTGAGGGCCACACCATGCTGGTCGGCATCATGCAAAACTCGCTCGTCGCGCACGACCTGAGGAAGTCATTCCGCCTGGCCTCGCAGGCCAAGGCCGACGGGCTGGAGATCGCCTGCGATCTGCCCGAGGAGGTGCTGTCGCTGCTGGGCCCGGAGGGCATCGAGCAGGTGCTGAGCCTGAAGAAGACCCACAAGATCGAGGTCCCCAGCATCGGCCTGGGGGTGCTGAGAGAAAGCGAGTCGCTGTTCGGGGACGAGAAGACGGCCTCGGAGGCCAAGGACGTCATTCACCGTGCGATCGGGTCGGCCCGGGAGATCGGGGCGGGCATCGTGCTGGTGCCTTTCCTCGGCAAGGCGGCCATCGAGCTCGAGGACGAGCTGGACCGGGTCATCCAGAACCTCGACGAGCTGGCCGAAGAGGCCGAAGGGGCCTCCGTGACCCTGGGGATCGAATCCACCCTCAACGTCAACCAGCAGCAGCATCTCCTGGAGCACCTGGGCGCCTACACGTCCGTCAAGGTGTATTACGACACGGGGAACGCCCTGGCCAGGAAGTTCGATCCCGCCACCTACCTCCGCGAGCTGGGGCCCGACAGGGTCTGCCAGATGCACTTCAAGGACGTCCGCCTGGGCGAAGAGGGCACCCCGCCGGACTTCGACGTGGCCCTGGGCAAGGGCAACGTGGACTTCCCCGCCGTCGCCAGCGCCATTGCGGCCATGGACTACCCCGGCTGGGTCATCCTGGAGACGCCCTGCACCGACACCCCCCTGGCGGCGGCCAAGGCGAACATCAAGTTCGCCCGGTCGATTCTCCACCACCATCCCGAAAGCTGACCGCTCCTGCGGTCAGAGGTCGCACTCCGGGCCCAGGAGGTCCTCGTACGTCTCGCGCCGGCGGATCAGGCGCCATCGGTCGCCCTCCACCAGCGCCTCGGGGGCGCGGGGGCGGGAGTTATACTGCCCGGCCATGACGAACCCGTACGCGCCGGCGGAGAACACCGCCAGCAGGTCCCCGCGCTGCACGGGAGGCAGCATCCGGTCGGTGCCCAGGAAGTCCGAGGACTCGCACACCCCCCCGACCACGTCGGCCCGGGCGCTCCCGGGGGGGGCATAGTCGCCCGAACGCCGCGGGCGTCTCGCCGACCGCACCGGCCAGATGAAGTGAAAGCTGCCGTACAGCGCCGGACGGATCAGGTCCGTCATCGCCGCGTCCGTGACCACGAACTTCCGGTCCCCGCCGGCCTTGACGTACAGGACCCGCGCCACGAGGATGCCGGCGTTGCAGCCGATCTGCCGCCCCGGCTCGAGGATGACGCGCAGGCCGGACCCCGCCAGCAGGGGGACGATCTCGGCGGCGTAGTCCGACGCCAGCGGCGAGGTGCCCTCCTCGTAGTCGGCGGCGTACCCCCCGCCGATGTTCAGGCAGCGGACCCGCCGGCCGGCGCCGCCGAGACGCTCGATCAGGTCCAGGGCCTTGTTGACGGCCTCCACGTACGGACCGGGCGAGGACACGGGCGAGCCGATGTGGAGATGGATGCCGTCGAGCTGGAGGTTCGGGTCGTCGCCGTAGGCCTGGAAGAAGCGTTCGGCCCGCTCCAGGTCGACGCCGAACTTGGTTTCCCTTTTTCCGGTGGCGGTGTACCGGTGGGTCTTGGGGTCCACGTCGGGGTTGACGCGGAGGGCGGCGCGGGCCCTGGCGCCGACCTCACCGGCCAGTCGAGAGAGGTTCTCGAACTCCGCCTCCGACTCGACGTTGAAGTACGCGATGTTCCCAGCCAGGGCCGCCTTGATCTCCGCGTCGGTCTTGCCCACGCCGGCGTAGACGACCTTGGCCATGTCTCCGCCGGCCCGCTGCACGCGGAACAGCTCCCCGCCGGAGACCACGTCGAACCCGCTGCCCTCGCCCGCCAGCAGCCGAAGCAGGTGGATGTTCGACAGCGACTTCACCGAGAAGCAGATCGTGGGGTCGAGCTCGCCGAAGGCCTCGGCCAGGCGGCGATAGTGGTGCCGCAGCGTCGCCGCCGAGTAGACGTACACCGGCGTGCCGGCGCCCGCGGCAATCTCCGCCACGGGCACCTCCTCGCAGACCAGCCGCCCGTCCCTGTACTCGAAGTAATCCATGGCTCACCCGCGCCAGGAGAATAACGCCCATATCCGCCCGCCGGTCAAGGGGAAACTCGCCCCCGGCTCACCCGGGCGGGCGAACCAGCCCGCGCAGCGCCTCGGCCGCGCGGCGGCGGAGCAGGCCGGCCGGATCGGCCAGGGCGTCGGCGACGGTCACTTCCCCGCCGGCCAGCGGGCAGACCACCTCGAACCGCTCACGAGGCGCGTCGTGCGTGACCTGGCCGGGGATGCAGATCGCCGGGACGCCCGCCTCGGCGGCGATGTCGGCGACGCCCACGGGTACCTTTCCGGCGGCCGACTGGGCGTCGAGCTTGCCCTCGCCGGTGATGACCAGGTCGGCGCCGGCCAGGCGCCCGGCCAGGCCCACGGCCCGGGCGACGATCTTCACGCCTCGTTCGAGCTTGGCGGCGGCAAAGGCGACGAGCCCGGCCCCCAGCCCGCCGGCGGCGCCGGCGCCGGGAAGGTGCTCCACGTCGATGCCCAGGTCGCGCCGGATGACCTCGGCCAGGTTGGCCAGCCCCGCCTCCAGGGCCGCGACCATCTCCGGGGTCGCGCCCTTCTGCGGGGCGTAGACGGCCGCCGCCCCCTGCGGTCCCGTCAGCGGGTTGGCCACGTCGCAGGCGACGCGGACGTCGGCGTCGGGGATGCGCGGGTCCCGGCCGGCGAGGTCGATCGCGGCGATCTCGCGGAGCGCCCCTCCGGCCAGCCCGCAGGGACACTCCCGCCCCTCCTTGTCGAGGAAGGCCACCCCGAGCGCCTGGGCGCAGCCCGTGCCGCCGTCCACCGTCGCCGAGCCGCCGATGCCGATGACGAACGATTCCGCCCCGGCGTCCAGCGCGGCGCGAACGAGCTTGCCCACGCCCAGTGTGGTGGTGCGCATGGGGTCTCGCTCCCGGGGCGGGAGAAGTTCGAGCCCGGCGGCGGCGGCCATCTCGATCACGGCGGTTCGGCGCCGCCCGCCGCAAGCGCCTCGACCGCCCCCCAGCAGGCCGAAGCGCGCCGACCGCCGCTCCCCCAGCGGGCCGGATACTTCCGCCCGGCGAAACTGCCCTCCCGTCGCCGCCACCATGGCCTCGACGGTCCCCTCCCCGCCGTCGGCCATCGGGCACAGGTCGATGTGGGCGCCGGGTGCCGCCTCCGCCACGCCCGCGGCGATGGCGCGGGCGGCCTCGACGGCCGAAAGCGTCTCCTTGAAGGAATCGGGGGCAACGACGATTCTCATATCCGAACCTTCGGCGAGGGGGGCTTTCGGGCGCTCATCGTCGCCCAGGCGCGGACCTGGCCGCGGATGATCCCGACCCGAAGGGCATCTCCCGGCCGCGTGTCCTCGAGGATCGCGCCGACCTTGTCCAGGTCGGTGACGTACCACCGTCCGAGCTGAAAAACAATGTCGCCGCGGCGGATGCCGAGCTTCCCGGCCGGCGAGCCGCCCTCCACCCCCCTCACCAGCAGGCCCGCCTCCACCGGCAGCCGGAGCCGGCGGGAAAACTCCGGCGTGAGGACCTTGAACTCCAGCCCGAACAGCCCCTTCGCCAGGGCGGCGCCGTCGGGCCTGGGGCGGGCGCCGACCTTGATCTCGATGTCGATGCGCTTTCCGTCGCGGAGACACCGGAGGCGGACCTTGGCGGTGGGGACGGCCTGGAGCATGGGGATCAGGTACTGCGGCAACTGCTTCAGCGGCTTTCCGTCCATCGCCACCAGCCGGTCGCCGGCCTTGCACTTGGCCTTTTCGGCCGGCGAACCCGGCGCGACGGCGGTGACGACCAGCTCATCGTGGCCCTTCGTGTGGCGCTGAACGACGGTCAGCCCGAACACCACCCGCCGCAGCCGCTCGAAGTCCAGCAGCTTCGGGAAGTCGGCAGTGAGCAGGTCCACGGGAATGGCAAAGCCGATGCCCTGGGCGTCGGCGCGGATGGCGGTGTTGATGCCGATCAGCTCCCCGACGATGTTCAGGAGGGGCCCGCCGGAGCTGCCCGGGTTGATCGGGGCGTCGATCTGGATGAGCTTGTCGTAGACGCGCCGCCCGCGGAACTCCAGCTTGCGGTCCAGGGCGCTGAGCACGCCGGTGGTGCATGTGTTCTGGTACCCCAAGGGGTTGCCGATGGCGATGACGGTCTCGCCGATCATCAGGTCGTCGCTCCGGCCGAGGGGGAGGAAGTCGAACTTGCGCCGCCGCCGCCGGCCGGCGGGCCTGTCGGCGTCGTCGCGGATCTTAAGCACGGCCAGGTCGTGCTCGGAGTTGGCGGCGACCAGGTCCGCCTTGAAGGAAGACTTGTCCGACAGCATCACCGTGATCTTCCGGGCCCGGCGGACCACGTGGGCGTTCGTCACGATGTATCCGGCGGGGTGGACGAAGAACCCGCTGCCCAGGCTGGTCACCGGCACCGTCCGGCGGAACAGCTTCGGGAAGAACTCCTCGAACGGGTCATCCTCCAGCCCGAACATCCGCCACCCCACCTCCACCGGGCGCTCCGTGGAGATGTTCACCACCGCCGGGCTGGCCTTGCGGTAGGCCTTGACCACCGGCGTAACCCGCAGCGTCCGGCCCGGCGCCCCGGCCGGCTGAGCCCAGGCCCCCGCCGACAGCAACACCCCCGCAACGAGTCCGGAAAGCAGCTTGACGCGCATCTCGGCCACCTTTCCGCATCCTGACCGCGCTGACTCTTTCATCCGCGAGTCCGCGTAGAACGCTTCGATTCCAATGAAGTGACGAGTCAGCGGGTCAACGAGTTCACGGTTCTTCCTCGCCGCTACAGGTCCACGACTTCCAGGTGCTTCTGGTCGTAGGTGCTGCCGACGTTGACGACCTCGACGTTCCCGATCCGCCACGTGCCGCGCCAGTGGGAGTGCCCGCAGAAGACGTGGGTGAGCTTCCCGCAGGTCTTGAGCGCCTCGCCGATGCGGTCGGAGCCCATGTAGGCGGCGGCGAAGGCAAACTGCGGCGGCCGGTCGGGCGGGACGAGCTGGCGGAAAGGAAGATGGTGCACGAACGCCGCCACCCGGCGGACCGAGGGGTCCTCCTGAACGGCCCGCAACTGCCCGCGCAGCTTCTCCAGCACGTATTGCAGGAACTCCTCGTCCGTCAGCTCCAGCCGGACGTGCACGCCGTCCATCCACCGCGCCTGGATGTTGAAGTGCCAGTCGTTCAGCTTCCCCCGGAACCGCTCGACGAGGTGGCGGTGCTCGTCGAGCCTCTCCGCCGCCCCGGGCGCCACCTTGGCGCGGTAGAACTCCAGCGGGATCTCCAGGTGCTCCTCGCGATAGGAGTAGTCGTACCATCCGATCGACCCCACCAGGGCGACGCCGCCGAGTATGGCCGGGGCGTGATCCAGCACCGCGAAGCCGGCCTCGGCCGCGATCGCCGGGACGATCTCCTCGTACCGGCGGATGGAGTCCTCCCCCGGCAGGCACCAGAGGCAGTGGTTGCCCGGCACGAGGAGCTTCCGGCCGGGGAAGTCCGCAAACAACTTCAGGCACTCCCGCAGGGGCTGATGGTCGGCGCTGGCCGAATCGCCCACCAGCACCAGCACGTCGCCGCCCGTCCGGCAGACCCTCTCGGCGAGGGCCTCGGTGGGCTCCCGGGACCGGGGGGCGTCGTAGTGCAGGTCGGCTGTCACCAGCACGCGCATCGCAATCTTCCCGCCCTGTTTGTCGGCGAAAGCAGGACTGGGATTATACGGGCTCGCCCGCGCCCATGCCACCGGCTGAGCGTACGGCCAAGTCCCGAGAAGCCGGGACTTGACCCCGACACCTGATTCGGTCGTTTCGCGGTGCCGGGGTCTTTGGGAACACTGGCCGGCGGGTTGACGAAATCCGTTGACATGGCTTGCCGGGGCGGTATAGTGCCTGCTTTCGCAAGGATCGGCAGGAGCCCTTCCGCGAGCACATCATGGCAGAGGAACGCGAAACGTTCGACGCCGCCGAGCTGGCCATCGCCCTGAGCCACTACGATCTCGGCATCATCAAGTCCGTCCGCGAGTTCCCCCGGGGCTCGCGGCGATCGCCCAAATTGATCCTCGATTGCGACCGGGGCCGGCTGCTGTTCAAGCGCCGCGCCCGCGGGAAGGACAACCTCAAGAAGGTCGCCTTCACCCACCAGGTTCAGCTTCACCTGGTCGGGGAGAGCTTCCCGCTGCCTCACCTCATCGGCACCCGCCCGGACAACAACTCCATGCTCGTCCTCGACGAGCACATCTATGAGCTGTTCGAGTACATCCAGGGCGGGCCCTACGACGGCTCCCTCGACGCGACCTCCGACGCCGGGAGGATCCTGGCGCTGTACCACAAGCTGCTGGTGGCCTTTCAGTCCGAGTACACCCCCGCCAAGGGGAGCTACCACGGCACCGAGGCGATCCGGGAGGTCGTCGGCAAGACCGTGCAGTCCATCCCGATCAAGGGCCGCCCCCAGCCGGAAGTCCTCAACGGGACCGTCCGCTTCCTCGAAGAGGCCTACCAGTCCTCCGCCGAGGGCGCCAACCAGCTCGGGCTGAACGACTGGCCCCTTCAGATCGTCCACGGCGACTGGCACCCGGGCAACATGCTCTTCCGCGACAACCACGTGGTGGCGGTCATCGATTACGACTCGGCGAGGCTCCAGCAGCGGGTCATCGACCTGGCCAACGGCGCCTTGCAGTTCTCCATCACGGGCGGATCGGAAAACCCCGCCGAGTGGCCCGACTACCTCGACGAGACCCGCCTGAAGCGGTTCCTCCGGGCCTACGACTCCGTCAACGTCATCAGCAAGGCCGAGCTGCAAGCCGTGCCCTTCCTCATGTGCGAGGCGATGATCGCAGAGGCCGTCCTCCCCATCGCCGCGACGGGGAGCTTCGGGCGAATGGCCGGTTACCCCTTCCTGGAAATGATCCGGCGGAAGGTCAAGTGGGTGCTGGGCCACCTCGAGCAGATCGAGGCGGTGCTGAAGGACTGACCCGCCCCCAGCGGCGCCGGGCGTCTGGCGGCCGCAAGAGCACTGGAAATCGCGCCCGCAATCCGCGAGCGTCCCCCGCGTGCGGCGCGGCGTCCGGGGAGCGGGGCCACCTGAGGTATGTTGTTCTTGCCGGCTGTGGCGGCGCGAGGCCGGACGCCCGGAGATCGGAACGCAAGGCAGGAAGCAGCAAGGGACAAGGCAGAGGCATGCGCGCAAGCCCCGCCGACGGCGACCGAAAGCCCCGAGGAGGCGGCCGCGCGTGTGGCCGTCAGGACCAGCCAGATCCTCGGCATTTGTCCGTTCACGGGAAGATCGGGTGGCGCTGGCTGATGCTGGTCTTCCTCGTCGCCCTGGCGTACCGGGGGCTCTGTTTCTCCGTGATGGGTGGGCATTCGCTGTTGCGCTACCCGGTCGTGGACGGCGGCTATCACGATGCGTGGGCCCGCCGGATCGCCGCCGGCGATTGGCTGGGCCACGGCCCGGACGACGTCTTTAAGCCGCCGCTGTATCCGTATTTCCTCGCGGGGCTGTACGGCGCGTTCGGGCGTCGGGTCGAGCTGGTCCAGTGGACGCAATTGATCTTGGGCGCTGTCTCGTGCGTGCTGCTGGCGGTGTTGACGGGGCGGCTGCTGGGCCGGTGGGCGG
>CAZNSB010000032.1:9266-19884 GCA_964575155.1 uncultured Planctomycetaceae bacterium
GCGGATCGCCGGGCTGATCAGCGCCCTCTACGCGCCCTACGTCTTCTTCGAGTTGCAGTTGCTCACGCCCGCGCTCAGCATCTTTCTGAACCTGGCGGCGCTGCTGCTGCTCGTCGGGGCCTGGGAGCGGCCTCGCGTTGCCCGGCTGGCGGCCGCCGGAGGGGTGCTGGGCCTTTCCGCGGGGGTCCGCCCGGACGTCCTCCTGCCGGGCTTCCTCGTGCTGCTGTACCTGCTGTGGCGAGGCCGCCAAAGCCCGGTTTGGAAACAGGTCACCCGCCTCTGCTGCGTCTCGGCCGGTGCGGCGGCGGTAATCCTCCCGATCATGGTGCGAAACGTCCGCGTCGGGGGGCAATTCGTTCCCATCTCCAGCAATGCCGGCATCAACCTCTACGTGGGCAACGTCGCCGGCGACGGGACCTCGGCGGTGCCCGTGGGGCTCCGATGGGAGAGGCTCGTTTCCCAGGTTCCCCAGGACATCCTGGAAAGACCCGCATCGGCGGGACGGCGGTGGGCCCGACGCTCCTGCCGGGAGGCGATGCGCCAGCCTTGGGCGTCCCTGCGCCGGCTGGGGCGAAAGGCTGTGGCCTTCTTCAACCGACGGGAGTTCAGGAACAACATCTGCTATCACTTCATGCAGCGGCTTTCCTGGCCGCTGCGCCTGCCGGCGGGGCAGTACGGCGTCATTCTGCCCCTGGCCGTCTGCGGGCTGGGGGGCCTGTGGGCCGGCAGGACGCGGGCACAGCGCCACGCCTTGTGCCTGGCCGAGCTGTGGGTCGGGGGGTACTGGCTCCTGGGCGTGGCGTTCTTCGTGACGGCCCGGTTCAGGGTCCCGGCGGTTCCCCTGCTGATGGTCCCCGCGTCGTGGGCGCTGGTGAGTGTGGCGCAGGTGCTGCGCCTGCGGCAGAGAAGGGCCTTGCTGGCATGCGCCGGCGCGGCCGCGGCCGCCGCGGTGCTGGCCTGGCCCATGTGGTTCGGACGCCCGGAGAGCGACTGGGTGCGAGACTACGTCAACCTCGGCAACAGCCTCCGCGAAGCAGGAGACTTCCGCGCCGCGGACCAGGCATACCGCCAAGGGCTCGCCTGCAAGGTCGACGATCCCGATGCCAATTACCTGCTCGGCCGACTGCTGCTCCTGACGGATCCCCCCGCTGCCCTGGAGCGCCTTGACGCGGCGGCGAGGGCGCTGCCGGAATCACCCGACGTGCTGCTGGCGTTGGGGCAGGCGTATCTGGCGGCAGGGCGGGCCGACCAGGCCCGAGCGGCGCTGCGGCAGCTGCCGGAGCTCGCAGCCACGTGCAACCTCTGGCCGAAACGGGCGGCGTGGGCGACTGCCCACGTCCTGCTGGCCGGTCTGGAGCCGCCCGCGGCCGAGAGGCACTGGCGGCGGGCCTGGGAAATCAGCCCGGCCACGGCCGCTGAGGCGTCCTTCCTCCAGGGCAAGGACCTCCCCCGCGTCCTGGAGACGTTCCGGGCTGAGGCCGCCAAGAGCCCCTGGGACTGGTACAGCCAGGCGAATCACGGACTCGTCCTGCTGGCCCTGGGGCGGCCCGCCCAGGCCGAGGCGCCCCTGCGAAGGGCGGCCCGGTTGGCCCCGGAACGAGAAGGAGTGCGTTACCACCTGGCCCGCTCGCTGGCGGCGTCCGGCAAGACAGACGAAGCCCTTGAAGTCCTTCGCCGGCTGCAGGGGGAGCTGCCGGATTGCCCGCTGCGCCGGCAGGTCGAGCAGTTGCGCGCCCGGATAGCAGGGCCCCGATGAATCAGCCTCCGCGGCCGGCGCGCACCCGGGCGGGCCAGGTCATCTCGCCGGCGGTCTGGACCCACGGCGCCGCAGCAGCGCCACACCCGCCAGACACAGCAGCCCGATCGTCCCCGGCTCGGGTAGAGGCTCAAAGACGGTGCAGAAGAGATGCCCCGCAGCGCCGCCAGGGGGATAGCACTCTCCCCAGGTCAGGTACCCGGGGTTCTGTCCGTCCGTATTCGTCCCGGCCCCGTCGTTGTCGTCCCAAGTATCATAGACGTAGAGCTTGTCCGTCTCGGTGTCGTCGTACCCGTAGCCGTACATGCTGTGGCCGGCGATATGAACCAGGACCGGCCGGCCGGCGTCGATCTCGGCCCGATACTGCGAGACGTCGAACCCGTTGGGGAAGCAACCCTTGGCGTGGATGACCTGCGTATACAACGTCTTCACCTCGTAGCCGCAGTAACGGACGTATTCCCCGATCCCGTAGGTCAGGTCCTCGTCTTCGACCCCCTCGGCGACGGCGTCGGCCTCCGTCCAGGGCGTCCCGTCGATGTTCCAGAAGATGCGCGACCCGCCGTCGCTGGTGCCGCAACTGTCCTGGCTGGTTCCCATGAAATCGGCCAGGCAATCGAAGTCGTCCGGGCGGGTCCTGCCGCTGGCGAGCGGGTCGTCGCCCGAGTTGCCATACCCGGTCCAGAAATCGGCGATGTGGTTGCTGCTTGCGATGGCCTTGTTGCAGAGCAGGTCGGGGGTCACGTCGCCGTCGAAGTCCAGTCCCCCCCCGCCGCCGTAGCTGCTGCCCTCGGCCTGGCCGCCCGGGACAAGGTTGGCATACGAGACCCCGGCGTACCCATTGCGGTCGTAGTAGGCCATCATCATGCCCGCGGAGGTCGGCGAGCACCCGTACCACCAATCGTTATTGGACGCGTCCGCGAGGAGCCCGCCCATGGTACTAAAGCCGATCTCCCTGCCGGTCCTGCCGATAAAGGTTCCGGACTTGACGGCTGGATCCTGCGGATCTTCGTAGGCCAGCGCCGAGCCCAGCGGCAGCAACAGCCCAACGAGCGCCCCGCTCACACAGCCGATGATCTTCCTGGTTGGTGCCCCGAGGACGCCCCGTTCCCTCTCCATCCTGCACATCTCAGGCTCCTCTGGTTACGAGCCCCGCAAGCCCAGAGCCGGCTATTGGCTGCCATCGTCTTCTCTCGGCAGCAGCAGCGTAATCCAGCGGAGGGAGAGCCTTTTGCCAGCATGCGAACCGCGCCTGCACTCCGGATGAGCCGGCACGAACGCAGCGGAATTCGCAGAAGCCCCAAGATCGGCCGCCCCACACCTGCGGTTGCTCATCGTTCTCTGCCCGTTGCTCGTCGGCAGTTTCAGGCCCCCGCCAGCAACCCGAGCCGGCGTCCCAAGAGCCCAAAACCCTTGCAGCCCAAAAGCATCACATCGAGCCCAGCGAGCATTGAGCGGTACAGCCGGTGAGCACCCCTCGCGTCGAGCGGAACCGCCGTGGAGCGGCACTACGGTGAGCGTGCTTGCTGTCTTGCGGAAACCCCATTCCCCTAGGGAAACAAGGTCTCTCCTCCCAAGAGACAGAACTTATTTACCACAGGAACCCGAACTTGTCAAGGTAAAAAGTGAGTAAGCCTGCAGGATTATTGACGCGTCTTGCTGCGAAGAACGCTCTGGGCCATCGGGCCCGAGGCCGAGGCCCTGAAGATCCTTGACCGGCTTCTCGAATCCCTGCCGGACTGCCCCCCGCGCCGCCAGGTCGAGGCATTTCGGGCGCACCTTCTCTCCGCCCGGCCATGAGCAGCGATCACGCTCCCGCGCGTGCCGGCGCGCATCAAACGCGCTGTGCGCAGCCAAAGGGGCTCAAGCCGGGGAAAACCCCCCTCCCTTACCCCCCAGACTTATGCACCTTCCCCGCCACCGTCAGGCGACCTCGCGGTGCCGCCGCCCCCCGTCTCAGCGAAGCCTCGGCCTGCGCTTCAGCAGCACACCCAACCCGCCCAGGCCAAGCAGCAGCAGTGTCGCCGGCTCGGGGATCGTGGCCGACGCGGACCCCGGATCGCCCAAGGGGAGGTCACCGGATCCAGCCGCCGGCGGCAAGCCGCCCTCTTTCCAGAAATCGAATTCCGTGCCCCCAATGGTCACCGTGCCGTTTCGGCAGTTCGGATCCAGGTAGTCGTCGTCGCCCCACAGGGGCGCCGCAAGGGCCAGCACGGCCACAACGCACACGAATCTTCCTGCGGACATCAGTCTACTCCTTCAGATTGTCCCACGGCCCTTCCCGACCCCGACAGGCCCCCGTCCCGCCGTTCCCACACAGTCGCCGCAGGCCCAGGCCTTCCGGGCAAGTATCTTCAGATCCATTGTTGCCCTTACCGGGGACGTTGTCAAGACAAAACTGCGGAATTCGTGGGGGGCGCGGCGACAGACTGTGTCGCCGGCTTCTCCCCGATGTCTTGCAGGGCCGCGCGGCCGTGCATTCGACGCGATGTCCACGGCCAAGACGGCGATCCGACCGAGGAACGTCGCGCCCTTCGCCCGCGGGCCCGCGCCGCCTTTACAGACACACGGCCCCGGTGTCAGGCCCCCGCCGACCGCCGCCGGCGGAGGAGCACCAGCACCCCGCTGACACTCAGCAGCACCATGGTTCCCGGTTCGGGAACACCATTGGTGACCGTGATACACGTGACGCCATAGTGTGCGAGCCCGGAATAGGACCCGGCCCAGGTCATCGAATGCTGACCCGCCGTCCAGGTATCGTGCAGGTAGACGGTTTGGGCGCCGCCGGTGTCGTCGTAGCCGTAGCCGAACATCGTGTGGTCTTCCACGTGAATGAGTACCGGCCGGCCGTCGTCGATTTCCGCCTTGTACTCGGCAAAGGTGAACCCGTAGGTCGCCCCGTACTCAATGATGTATTGGTTGAAGAAATTCGTATCCGTACTCGGGGTCCCCGTGCCGTAGCCGCAATGGTCTACATACTCATACATCCCGTACATTCCGGAGCTGTCGTAGTAGCTCGCCCCGGCCCCGTAGATATCCATGCTGTATAGCTTGGCCCCATCGGTGTAGTACCAAAAGGTCGTGCTCCCGTCGGAGTTCCCGGAGGCGTCCTGGCTGGTGCCCATGAAGTCGGCGAGGCAATTGAACCCGGCCGGGATCGCTCGTCCGCTGCCGAGCGGATCGTCGCCAGAGTTGCCATACCCGGTCCAGAAATCGGCGATATGCCCCGAACTGGCAATGGCATTGTTGGCGAAGGCGCTCGAGCCGGTGGGAGGGCCAACGTAGGTTTCGGCCTCCGCGACTCCGCCGGACACCAGGGCGGGATACTTGTTGGTCAGGGGGTCGGTCCCATACCCGTTGCGGTCATAGTGGCCCATGACCATGCCGGCCGAGGTCGGGGAGCACCCGTACCACCAATCGTAGTCACAGGAGTTGGCGAGGATGACCTGTGTGCCGACCTGATGGGCCGCTACGTCACTGCCGCCGATCGTCCCGTAACGAAGGATATCCCCAACCTGTGCAAATGCAAAGCCTGCAAACACGAGCACCGCGAGACAAGCGAGCAAGCCAAGCTTGACGGCATTGAAATTATTCCTTCCTCTGATCCCCATCTGACGCGCTCCTTTCCGATCATGGGGCCGTAAACCATTGGGCGGCCCAAAGATCATTTCTTCACAGCGCGGTGCAGCGTGAGGCCCCCGCCGGGGTACGCTCCGTCCGCTGGCGAGGGACGCGGCATCGGCGTGATCGGGTGAGCGCCCCGGCGGCGAAACCAAGCCGAGCAACAGCTTGCCCACGCTGCCCAATGACCTCACCCTCTAGGGGAGCGGTAACGCAAGGAGCCAAGCTCAGAGCGGGCGGGAATTCCCCTGCCCCGTCGCTGAAATTGCTCATCGATATTCCGCTCTCTTCTCGGCTTCGGACCCCCCGCCGGCTGCCAAAGCCGGCTACCAAAGGGGCTCGAAGCCCAACCCACTTTCAGCTCACAACATCACATCGAGCCCAGCGAGCATTGAGCGGTACAGCCGGTGAGCATCCCTCGCATCGAGCGAGGCCACGGTGAGCAGGGGTGCTGCCGAGCAGCGGCCTCATTCCCCCACGTGGAATGAAACCTTACCTCCCAAAAACCGACGGGAGAGTACCACAAGGATAACGACTTGTCAAGAAGAAAAATAAGAAAAGCGGCGAGGGGGTGCATCCCTTGTTTGTAGGCGGGACAGCGGACTCTGCCCCCCGGGGGCATCTGATAGCAGCCACGGGCGCGAGCCCGTGGTTCGGTTGCGGACCGGCCCCACAGAGCCCCGCCAGGGGCGATTGACGGCCTCAGTCGCCCCGCCGGGGCTCCATGCAAAAAGGCCCTTGACCACCCCGGGCTCGCGCCCGGGGCTATTCTCATTCGTGCCTGACGGCACGGAAGACCTCTCCGTGCATCGCGCCGGTCGCCTGCTTGCTGCGCTGACCGGACATCTGCCCGCCTTCGCTACCTACAAACAACGGATGCACCCGCGGCGAGGGGCGGAACGGACCCGCCGGAAGGTCGCCGCGAAGGACCCGCCGGATCATCGGGCCGGCATCCCCTCCCTAACGGGTCGTGACGGCTCTTTCAGGGGGGCCTCGCGAAACGGCCAGCCGCGCGGCTGGCCGTTTCGCAAGGCTCCCGGCCGGCGAGGATGCCGTCAGGAGCGGCAATGCCGCCTGTTTCGAGAGACGGACTTCCGGCTCTGAGTCATTCGATCAAGGAACGCGGCGAGAACATCGGATACGCAGGACTCAATAGCCGCGCGCCTGCCAATCGCGGGTGCGGGCCAGCGCGCTCGACAGCTCCTGCGGCGAAAGCCAGCGGACCGTTCCGTCTGCGAACAGGACGTTGGCCCCTTCCCCGCGGTGGTTGGCCGGGTCCTCGTAACACAGGATCAGCCACTTCGGGCAGCTCGTCCCGTAGTCCGCGCCGAGATAGACGTAATCGACCTCCCCCAGAAGCCGGCCCCGGCCGGGGTCGTACTCGGGAGCCGGATGGCCCGTGGAGGGGCAAACCATCATGGCCGGAATCGCCAGCTTCTGGTGAATCAGCCCCGCCAGGTCGGGCGGAAAACGGCGGTGCTCTGTGCGGTACATCCGGCACGCTTGCCCAATCGCCCTCAAGTTCTGCGCGCAGTGTTTCCTTCTCATCCCCTCCGGGCCGGCCACCCCGAGGCTTTCGAGAAAGGTCTCGGCGGCCCGGCCGGCACCGGCCAGGACCGGGGGCATCAACACCGTCCAGACGACCACGGAGATGGCGACGGCGGCGGCGAGGCCCCCGGCCGTCCTGAGCGGGTCGGGGCGCTTCGGCAGCATCCGGAGCAGGTCGGGGCTGTGCCGGCCCAGCATCCCGATGCAGCGGAACATCGCGCAGGCAACCGACTCCACCAGGGCATAGAAGAACATCACCAGCAGGAAGAAGAGCGGCAAGGCCAGGAGGAACCGCAGGAGCGGAGAGAGTTCCAGCCGGGTCGCCAGCCACGCGAACGCCAGGGCCAGGGCGTGACCGGCCAGGGCCGTCAGCAGGCAGGCCACGATCACGCCTACGATGAGGTAGACGAGGGACATGACCCAGACAAACAGCAGTCGCCCGGGTCGTTTCACGGCGGCCCGGCAGGCCCAGATCAAGTCGTATCCGCGCCCGTCGCCGGTGTAGGCCAGCGCCATCCACCCCAGCGGGAGCAGGGGGATGGTGACGATCGGCAGGACGTACACCAGGAAGATGCCCAGCCCCTTCAGTCCGGTCGCCAGGATCTGGAGGATGTTGAAATACGGCAGTTGCGGGGGCAGGTCGGTTCCCTCCAGGGAGCTGATCATCACGTTGACGTAGAACCGAAGGAAGTAGCCGGCCACGAAGACGTTGGCCAACACCCCCAGGAGCATCACGGCGAAAGTCCCCTCTCGGCCCCCGCCGCCCGAAAGCCCGATCAGGAAAGCCACCACCCCAAACAGCAGGTTCATCCCCACCACGGCGAGGATGAGCCTGAAGCACGTCCCGAAACTCCTGATCCCGTACACCCAGGCCAGACCGCAATCGGAAAGGAATCTCTCCAGGTTCAGCGCCTTTCGCCGCGCCGCCGCCCGGTGGGCGATGGCCGGGGCGCCGGCGGGCTCGGTCGAGGCGACCGGCCACTGACAGTTCGGACACCTTTTCGCTTCGGGGGGAATCTCCGCGTTGCACCGGCTGCACCGACGACCGCTGACCTCCTCCCTCCGTCGCCGTCTCTGCCACCAGGACTCCTTCGGCCGGACGACCGCCGGGCCTTCCGCCAGGGCCTCCAGGTCCGCCAGGCCCTCCCCCGCCCCCGAGGCGGGCCCGGGGACGACTTGGACCTTCCCGCAATGCAGGCAGCGGACCTTCTTCCCGACGGCCGAGCCGGGAACAAGCACGTGCTTGCCGCACCCCGGGTTCGAACATGGAAACGAAATATCCATTGGCCCGCCCCTAGCTGTATCTCCCTGCCCGGCCGGGGGGTTCACATCCGGGACACCGCCATAAGCGTAGGTCGCATCCGGGCGCCGATCAAGCTCCGTGCGGGCGGGGATCGGCCTCGGGCGCGGTTATCGCCGCGCGCCCGCCGGGGAAAAGGGTTGAAATCACCGGTGGGATTTTGAGAATATACAGCTTCCGCCGCCCAGGATTGAGACGGTGGGGCAAGGTCGGGCAAGCGGCGCGGAGCGGGCGCGGGCGGCAAGGCTCGCGCCGGCAGGAACAAGATCACAAGGGAAGAGAGCACAATGAGTAAGGTCAAGGCATCCAGCCAGTCGCGCCAGCAGAGGAGCATGGACGGGAACGAAGCGGCCTCGTACGTGGCCCACAAGATCAACGAGGTGATCGCCATCTATCCGATCACGCCGTCGAGTTCGATGGGCGAGCACGCCGACGAGTACTCGGCCGCCGGGCAGACGAACATCTGGGGCACGGTGCCGCTGGTGTGCGAGATGCAGAGCGAAGGCGGCGCCGCCGCCGCCGTCCACGGGGCGCTGCAAAGCGGGTCACTGACCACCACCTTCACCGCCAGCCAGGGGCTGCTGCTGATGATCCCCAGCATGTTCAAGATCGCCGGGGAGCTGACGCCGACGGTCTTCCACGTCTCGGCGCGGTCGGTGGCCTGCCAGGCGCTGAGCATCTTCGGCGACCACAGCGACGTGATGGCCGTCCGCTCCACCGGGTTCGGGCTGATGGCCTCCAACAGCATCCAGGAGATCGGGGACCTGGCGCTGATCGCGACGGCCGCCTCCCTGGAGGCGCGCGTGCCGTTCGTGCACTTCTTCGACGGCTTCCGCTCCAGCCACGAAATTCAGAAGGTGGAGCTGCTCGCCGCCGACGACATGCGGGCGATGATCGACGACGAGCAGGTGTCCGCCCACCGCCGGCGGGCGATGACCCCCGACCGCCCCGTCCTCCGCGGCACAAGCCAGAACCCTGACGTGTACTTCCAGGGGCGGGAGACCGTCAACCCCTACTACCTGGCCTGCCCCGAGATCGTCCAGAAGGCGATGGACAAGTTCGCCGGGATCGTCGGGCGGGAATATCACCTGTTCGACTACGTCGGCGCGGCCGACGCCGAGCGCGTGGTGGTGCTGATGGGCTCCGCGGCCGAGGCCGCCCACGAGGCCGTCGAGCACCTTGCCGCCCGCGGCGAGAAGGTCGGCGTGGTGAAGGTCCGGCTGTACCGCCCGTTCTCGATCAGGCACTTCGTGGACTCGCTCCCGGCGACGGTGAAGGCGTTGGCGGTGCTGGACCGGACCAAGGAGCCGGGCTCGGCGGGCGAGCCGCTGTACCTCGATTGCGTCAACGCCTTGAGGGAAACCGGGCGGGAAATGACGCTGATCGGCGGGCGGTACGGGCTCTCCAGCAAGGAGTTCACCCCGGCCATGGTCAAGGCGGTGCTGGAGGAGCTGGCCGGGCCCGACCCGAGGAACCACTTCACCGTCGGGATCAACGACGACGTGTCGCAGACCTCGCTGGAATACGATTCGTCCTTCCACGCCGAGGACAAGGACGTGGTGCGGGCGATGTTCTACGGGCTGGGGGCGGACGGCACCGTCGGCGCCAACAAGAACTCCATCAAGATCATCGGCGACGAGACCGACAACTACGCCCAGGGCTACTTCGTGTACGACTCCAAGCGGGCCGGCGCCGTCACCGTCAGCCACCTCCGCTTCGGCCCACGCCCCATCCGCTCGACCTACCTGATCGAGAAGGCCGGCTTCGTCGGCTGCCACCAGTTCACCTTCCTCGAGCGCTACGACATGCTGGCCCGGGCCGAGGACGGCGGCGTGTTCCTGCTGAACACCCCCTACCCGCCCGAGGAAACCTGGGACAAGATGCCCCGGCCCGTCCAGCAGCAGATCATCGACAAGAAGATCAGGTTCTACGCCATCAACGCCTACGACGTCGCCAAGGCCACCGGCATGGGCCAGCGGATCAACACCATCATGCAGACGTGCTTCTTCCACCTCTCCGGCGTCCTCCCCCAGGCCGAGGCCATCGAGAAGATCAAGGCCGCCATCAAGAAGACCTACGGGCGAAAGGGCGACAAGATCGTGCAGATGAACTACGCGGCGGTGGACCAGGCGCTGGCCGGGCTGAGGGAGATCGAGGTGCCGGCTGCGCCCACCTCGACGCTCGAGAAGCCCCCGGCCGTCCCGCCGGAGGCGCCCGAGTTCGTCAAGGACGTCATCGGCACGATCATGGGCCAGCGGGGCGACGACGTGCCGGTCAGCAAGATGCCCGTCGACGGCACCTGGCCGACGGCGACGACGCAGTGGGAGAAGCGCAACCTCGCCCTGGAGATCCCCGTCTGGGACCCGGACGTCTGCATCCAGTGCGGCAAGTGCTCG
>CAZNSB010000033.1:0-10729 GCA_964575155.1 uncultured Planctomycetaceae bacterium
CGTGGCCTCGGTTTCGTTCCGTGCAGCGGTGACCTCGGCGAACTTGGCCTTGCGCATGAGCGTGCCGACGTAGTACTCCAGCGTCGCCGCAGTCTCGTTGGGCGGGGAGACCCCCCTACGCCTCAGAACGGGCAGGATCACGGTGGTCAGGATGCGCTGCCGGGCCGAGAACTCCAACTCGTTCCGCCGCGCCCAATAGCTGGCCAGGACGCGATACTCCTCGGGCGTCAGCCCGGTCGCCCGGAGGGCCTCGGCGGAGGCCTCTCGCTCCCACTGGGTGTTGGCGCGCTTGTCCGCCCGAGCGGCGTAGCCGCTGGTGGCCTCGGAGACCACCACCGTCCCCGCCGCCAGATCCCCCAGCCGCTGCGCCTTCCGAGTGGCGAACATGACGATGCCCGCAACGGGATACAGGGGCCAGCCGTCGACCACCCGCAGCAGGTTGCGAATGGCGACGTCCGTAAACGTGATGGCCCCCCCGCCGTCCTTGACGACGCGGATCTTCTGGCTCTTCTTGCCGGGGCTCTGCCCGCCCGTGCGCATCTCGAAGAACACGAAGTAGCCCCAGTACACAAGGAATATCAGCAGGATGAAGACCGCGACCTCCCACATGGCCGCCTCGTCCAGGAGGCCCCCCC
Source organism: uncultured Planctomycetaceae bacterium (assembly GCA_964575155.1). Lineage (GTDB taxonomy): Bacteria > Planctomycetota > Phycisphaerae > SM23-33 > SM23-33 > CAZNSB01. Next base: position 636 of record CAZNSB010000033.1, read on the forward strand.
GCCCGAAGATCCGACCCCACGCCACCACCATCAGCGCCAGGAACAGCAGCACGAACAGCCCGATCAGGATCAAGGTGTCCAGCAGCCCCGCCACGAAGCGAGTCCCGATCCCCGCCAGCTTGCGCTGAAGCTCGACGCTCTCGGGGGTCTCGATGAAATCAAACTCTGTCATGACCGGAGACCTTGCTCTCGGTCCGCCCGGATGGATGATACCGACCGGGCCCGCCGCAGGAAAGGGACGCCTCGGTCATGGCTGGCGTTGCTGGGCGTAGGGGTTCTTGTCCTCTTCCGGTGCGCGCATGGCGTCGGGCGCGTGCCGGGACAGCGGCGGGCCGAACTCCGGCGGCCGGGCGGGGGGCGTCCCGGCCGGCTCGGGCGTCTGCTCCTCGGTGGCGTAGAGCTGGCGGGCGTCGATCTGGAGGCGGGCGCAGACCTCCTCGAACCGCTCCTGGCTGGGCTCCCGCCACAGCCCGCAGGCCAGCAGCCCCACGACGACGGCCGCCGCGCCGAAGCCAAACAGCCCGCCCGGCGAGGCGCCGGCGCCGCCGCTGGCGGACCTGAAGTAGGCGAACACTCCCAGCAGCACCGCCGCGATCCCACCCCCGATCCCCAGCCCGCGAACGTAGGCCGCAAGCACCGACCTCCCGTTCAGCCCGCACGGCACGCCGCGAAAGCCGTCGTCGGTCTCTTCCAGGACGACGTGACTGCCCAGCGGGACGAGGGGAATCCAGAAGATGTGAAAGAACCTGGTGGCGACGAAGAACAGACCGGGGACCGCGTCCACCCGGCCGTACAGTCGGGTGCCGTAGATGATCAGCATGGCTCAATCGCTCCACGGGGATGCACGCCGCATCCTTCCTTTGCCTCCGTTCCGCATTGTCTCATCGGCCCGATGAGCGGCCCGGTTCACTAGCGTGACCGAGGAGTGCACCCCCCGCCAAGAGCCCACAAGCCCCCGTCCGGCGGATGCCTGGGTCGGACTGGACTTTTCACCATAGGGCGAGAAGAGTCGCCGGCTGACGGGGGCGGAGGCCGCCGCAGGCCGCCGGACGCACGTCCGGGCCTCAGAAAACATCCCTGGGATGTTTTTTCGCTACCTGAAGGCCAGGGCGGCGGTGGGGCAGGCGGCGACGCATTCGTCGGCGACCTTCTGGAGGCCTTCGGAAAGGGCGCGGTTGAAGGGGACGGCGACGCGGACATCGAGTCCTCGCCCGATGAAGGTCAGCCCGAGCTTTTCGCCGGCGTCGGCGGCGATTTGGACGCAGAGCCCGCAGGCGATGCACTTTCCCGGCTCGTAGAGGATACGGGGGTGGTCGCGGAGCTGCTGGAAGGTACGTCGCTCACCCCTGTAGCGGGCGGGCCTGGCGCCGTAGAGCTGGGCGTACCTTCGGAGCTTGCAGGTGTGGGGCTTTCGGCAGTCGCAGTGGAGGCACCGGGCGGCCTCGGCGCGGGCCTCGGCGTCGCTGAAGCCGGCGGCGTCGCCACCGGCGGGCGCCACCCGCGGCGTGTCGTCGGCTTCGGGGAGGAACCGCTCGATCTCGCCTTCGGTCAGGACGCCGATGTGGACGGTGAACGGCTTGCGCGGGCCGGTCACCTCGGCGCCGGAGAGGTACTGGTCGATGGCGACGGCGGCGGCCCGGCCGTCGGCCACGGCCCGGACCGTCAGCCGCTGCCTCCGGACGGCGTCGCCGCCGGCGAAGACGCCGGGCGCGGGCGTCTGGCGGGTCCTCGGGTCGATCTCGATGCCGCGCTGCCCCGCCGCCGCCCCCAGCCGGTCGGCGTCGCCGGCCCCGATCTCGCCGACGGCGAGAAAGATCGCGTCGAACTGGCCCCGCAGCTCGGCCATCGACACGTGCTCGCCCACGAGGGTGTTCATGCTGAACTCGGCGCCCAGGCGGCGGATGGCGCCGATCTCCGCGTCGAGCACGTCGCGAGGGAGCTTGTCCTTCGGCACGCCGTATCGCAGCATGCCGCCGGGGGCGTCGTGGTCGTCGAAGAGCGTACAGCCGTGGCCCATCTGGCGGAGATAGTATGCCGCGGCCAGCCCGGCCGGGCCTGCGCCGACAATCGCGACCTTCCTGCCGCTGTCGGGCTTGCACTTGGGCAGGAAGGGCTCGCCGGAGGCCAGGTCCGCGTCGGCGGCGTACCGCTTCAGCAGCATGATGGCGACGGGGGCGTCGTGCTTTCCCCGCCGGCAGCCGGTCTCGCACGGGGCCGGGCAGATCCGACCCAGCACGCCCGGGAGGGCGATGCGGGCCTTGACCGTGGCGATGGCCTCGCGTAGGTCGCCGGCGGCAATCTGGCGGATCATCCGGGGGATGTCCATCCCGGCCGGGCAGATGCTCTGGCACGGGCCGATGCAGTCGCCGAGGTGATCGCTGAGGAGCAGCTCGACCGCGGCCCGGCGGGCCTGGCGGACCTCCTGCGTCTCGCTCTCGACGCGCATGCCCTCGTCGGCCCGGGTCGCACAGGCCGGCACGAACTTTGCGTTCCCGCCGACCTTCACCACGCAGCACATGCAGGAGGTGAGAGGCTCGCGCCCGTCCTGAAAGCAGAGCGTGGGAATGTCGATGCCCAGCTTCCTGGCCGCGTCGAGGAGGGTCGCTGCGGGGGGGACTTCCACTTCCTGATTGTCGATCCACAGTCTGGGCATGGCTGGTCTATCCGTTCACCGCGGGGGCCGCCGAGAACAACAGTTCACCGCGGAGACCGCGGGAAGAGGCAATTCACCGCGGAGAGCGCGGAGAACGCAGAGACAAAGACGTTCAAGCAGAAGACAAAGAAACAGAGACAGCAGAGAACACGCAGCCGTTGCCGTCTGTAACCGGCCGGGTCGAGCCGGACGCGCCGCCCGACCCGGAGGGTCAGAACTGATGGACGAGTCTCTTGATTCCATCTTTGAGGACCTCTTGGTAGGCGGATTCCAGCAGCCCGGGTCCGAGTTCCCGGTGCACGTCGATCGCCGCGGCGATGATCTGTGACGTGACTGCATTCAGTGTGTCTCTGGACTCCGCCATTTCTGTTCTCTTTTTCTAACGAAGATGTTCTCTGCATTCTCTGCGCTCTCGGCGGTGAATTGTTTCTTTCCGCGTTCTCGGCGGTGAAGGGTCATTCGACCTTCACCGCGTCGGCGGGGCAGACCTGCTTGCAGGTGCCGCAGCGGATGCATTTTTCGGTGTCGATCTCGTGTTTCTCGTGGGGTTTCATGGCGATCGCGTCGGCGGGGCAGTGCTGGGAGCACCGGGTGCAGCCGATGCAGTCGTCGGTGATGGAGTAGGTAACCAGCGCCTTGCACCACCCGGCGGGGCAGCGGCCCTGGAGGTGGGCCTCGTACTCGCCGCGGAAGTACTTCAGTGTGGACAGGGCGGGGTTTGGCGCGGTCTGCCCCAGGCCGCAGAGGCTGGTGGCCTTGACCTGGCGTGCGAGCTGCTCCAGCTTTTCCAGGTCGCCGGGTTTGCCGTCTCCGGCGCAGAGTCGGGTGAGGATTTCCAGCATTCTCCGGGTGCCGATGCGGCAGGGGGTGCACTTCCCGCAGGATTGGTTCTGGTTGAACTCGAGGACGTACCGGGCGATGTCCACCATGCAGTCGCCCTCGTCGAGGACGACCAGCCCTCCCGAGCCCATCATCGCGCCGACGCCGGTGAGGGCCTCGTAGTCCACCGGCGTGTCAGCCAGTTCGGCGGGCACGCACCCGCCGGAGGGTCCGCCGATTTGGACGGCCTTGAGGGTGCCGCCGTCGGGGACGCCCCCGCCGATTTCCTCGACGATTTGCCGGATGGTCGCGCCCATGGGGACTTCGATGAGCCCGCCGCGGGCGACCTTGCCGGCGAGGGCGAAGACCTTGGTGCCCTTGCTGGTCTCGGTGCCCATGGCGGCGAAGGCCTCGGGGCCGTTGCGGAGGATCCAGGGCACCAAGGCGCAGGTCTCGACGTTGTTGACGAGTGTGGGCTTTCCCCACAGGCCGCTGGTGGCGGGGTAGGGGGGGCGGAGTCGGGGCATGCCGCGTCGGCCCATGATGGACGCCAGCAGGGCGGTTTCCTCGCCGCAGACGAAGGCCCCGGCCCCGGCCATCACGTGCAGGTCGAGGGCGAAATCGCTCCCGGCGATCTTCTCGCCGAGCAGCCCGTGCTCTCGGCAGCGGCGGAGCGCCTGTCGGATTCGGTCGACGGCGAGGGGGTACTCGGCCCGGACGTAGAAGTGCCCCTGCCGGGCGCCGACGGCGTAGGCGGCGATGGCCATGCCTTCAATGATGCGGAAGGGCTGGCTCTCCAGGAGCATGCGGTCCATGAACGCGCCGGGGTCGCCCTCGTCGCCGTTGCAGACGACGTGCTTTTCGGCGCCCGGCGCCGCCCGGACCTGGGACCACTTCCGGCCGGTGGGGTACCCGGCCCCGCCCCGCCCCCGGAGGCCGCTGCCGCCGATCCGCCGGATCACCTCCTCGGCCGTCAGCTCCGTGAGGCACTGCTTGAGCGCCTCGAAGCCGGCGTGGCGGAGATACTCATCAAGGTCGGTGGGGGTGTTTTGGCCGCAGTACTCGGTGGCGATCCGCTTCTGCGGTCCGATGAATGCGGCGACCGGCTCGTCTCGGACGTCGCAGGCGTGGCGCGTCACCGGCTTCCAGGCCTCGTCCGTCAGCAGCTTCTCCAGCAGCCCGGAAGCCCCCGCCGTGATCCGCCGGGCGATGCCCGCCGGCTTGAAGTGCCGCAGCACGATCGCGCGGGCGTCTTCCGGGCCGACGCGGGCGTACAGGACAGGGGGCCTGCCCGGCTGGACGACCTCCACCAGCGGCTCCATGAAGGACATGCCCGCGCACCCGACGCCCTTGACGGCAGCCGGCGCGCCCGTCTCCTCCGCCGCCCGGTGCAGGGCGTCGTAGACGAGGTGGCTTCCTCGCGCGATGCAGCAGGTGTCCATGCTGATGCGGATCTCGCCCTCGGCACCGGCGGGCAGCCCGCGCCTCGCCTGCTCGCCCTCGCCGCGGGCCTGTAGCTCCAGGTAGTCCCTCACCACCCGCTCCACCCCGGCCGGGGCCACGTGCCCGTACACGATCTCCCCGATCTGCACCGCCGGGGCGAGCGTGCAGCAGCCCAGGCAGGCGACCTTCGCGAGGGTGAAGCGGCGGTCCGGATCGGTGTCGTGCCCCTCGCAGATGCCCAGGTGCTTCGTGAACGCCTCGTGCACCAGCGGGGCGCCCTTGACGTGGCACGCCGTGCCCACGCACACGCGGATCGTGTGCTCGCCCGCCGGCTCGTGGCGAAACTGGTCGTAGAACGTCGAGACTCCCACGATCGCCGCCGGGGCGATCTCCGTCCGCTCGCACACCCGCTCCAGCGCCGGCTGGGGGAGATACCCGTAGTGCTCCTGGATGCCCTGGAGCATGGGGATGACGTTCTCGGCCCCCCGGCCGAGACGCTCGACCAGCTCGTCCACGAAGGACAGGTCAATCTCGGTCGATTGTGTGGCTTCGGTCATCGTAGGTGCAGCCCTTCACCGCGGGGGGCGCGGGGAGAAGCATTTCACCGCGGAGAGCGCGGAGAACGCAGAGAACATCTTGATGAACAACAGCAACAACAGAAACAGGAGACAGCAGAGTCCGCAGAGACAGTTCACCGCGGAGAGCGCGGAGAACGCAGAGAACATCTTGATGAACAACAGCAACAACAGAAACAGGAGACAGCAGACGGTGCCGGGGCCGACGCCGGGCGATCGAGTCCGCCGGTGAAGCGTTGGCGCTAGAACTGATTGACCAGTCTCTTGATTCCATCTTTGAGGACCTTGACGTTGAAGTTGATCAGGAGCCCGACCCTGCATCCGGAGAGCTTCAGGTAGGACAGGAGCTGGGCTTCGTGGATGGGCTGGAGGTGTTCGACACACTTCAATTCGACGATGATCTTCTCCTCGACCAGCAGGTCAACCCGGTAGCCGCAATCCAGGTTGACGTCCTTATACGTGATCGGCAGCGACTTCTCGGGCTTGAACTTCATGCCGCGCTGCTTGAGCTCGTAAACGAGGCATGCCTGATAGGTGGACTCCAGCAGCCCCGGCCCGAGCTCCCGATGCACTTCAATGGCCGCGCCGATGATCTGCGAGGTAATCGTATTCAGTTCTTCTCTGTCCCCACCCATCTCCGCTCTCTCTGTCGCCTCTGTTGTCTTCCTTGCTTCCAACTATTTCCCGTCTCTGCGTCCTCAGCGCTCTCCGCGGTGAACCGTTTTTTTCTGCGTCCTCGGCGGCGAAGGCTTACTCCTTGCCGACGCAGAACAGGTGCCTCTCGCCGCGGATGTAGATCCTCCCGTCGGCAAAGGCCGGGGTCGCGTCGGCGGGCTCGCCCAGGCTGGCCCTGCCGAGTTGGCTGTACTTGTCGGCGGCGGCCGCGATCCACAGGTCGCCCTTGGTGTCCAGCAGGTACAGGCGGTCGCCGACGAGGGTGGGCGAGGCCTGGAAGGGGGTCTCGAAGTCGTGCTCCCAGAGGACCTTTCCCTTGGCGGCGTCGTAGCAGGTGAGGTACCCCCCCGGGTCCATCACGTAGACGCGTTTTCCGTCGGCCAGGGGGCTGCACGTGTCGGGCAGCCCGTCCTCGCCCTTCCAGGCGACGTGGGTCTCGGTGACGTTGCCGGACCCGTCGGGGCGGATGGCGGCCAGGTACGCCCCGGTGTTGGCGGCGAAGACCAGCCCGCCGCCGTAGGCCGGCGAGGGCCCGACCTCCCCGCTGATGCAATCCGCCCGCCAGATCTCCACGCCGTCGGCGGGGCGGTAGGCGATGACCCAGGGATCGCCGGCGGCGACGATCTGGTGGCCCTTCGGCGTCCGGATGACGATCGGGGTGGACCAGGAGTTGTACACCGGGCGCGGGGTCGTCCACAGGACCCTCCCCGTTCGCACGTCGAGGGCGATCAGCTCGGATTTCTCCTCCTCGGCGTCGGTGCCCTGGTCGTACTGCACCAGCAGGGCGCCGCCGTGGGTCGCCAGCGAGCTGGCGTGCCCGTAGACGTTCTCCGGCAGGCCCAGGTCGCGTGCCCAGAGGCCCTTGCCGCTGAGGTCGAAGCAGGCCAGGTCGCCGTTGGCGAAGAGGGCGAAGACCCGCCGGCCGTCCACGGCCGGGGTGGGGGCGGCGTAGCCGGTGTCCTTGGATACCTCGGGCGCCTTCTTGCCCCGGCCGGGGGTGGTCACGCCCCCGCGCCAGAGCAGCTTGCCGCCGCCGGCGTCGAAGCAGTACACCTCGCGATTCTTCGCCGTCGCGCCGGTGAGGAAGACGCGCTCTGCCCAGACGACGGGGGAGCTCTTCCCCGGCAGGGGCACGGGCGCCTTCCAGAGGACGCCTTTGCCGGCGGCGCCGTCGAAGGAGGCCGGCACGCCGGCGTGGATCGAGATGCCCAACCCGCCCGGGCCGCGGAACCGGGGCCACTGCCTGGCCGGGTCCACCGGGGCGGGCTTTGCGGGGATTTTCACCGGCGGCCTTCTCCGGACGGCGGGAACGGCAGCGGCTGCGGCGAGGACGACCACGACGGCCAGAACGGCCCGGCGGGCGCGGGCCGCCTGACGCTCCCTCGCGTCGGGGGCCTGGGCTGTGGGGCCAGGCCGCGGCAGCTTCTTTCGGAGATCGCATGCCAGCTTCAGGGCGATCAGGCACACCGCCACGCCGACCAGCAGCAGCCAGCCTCCGGTCGCCACGCGCTGCCGGCCGGAGAAGAACTCCTCCCGGAGCTGAAGGTCCAGCTCCCGGATCTGGCGTTTGACGGGGTCGTTTCCGGGCTGGAGGCGCAGCCGGTCCCGGAGCTGCTTCATCCGCGGCGAGGCGAGGGGGTCGGCGGGATCGTTCTCGATGGAATGGAAGACCACGAGGGCGCCGACGGCCAGCGAGAAGGCCCCGGCGGCGACGGCGCTGCCGACCGCCGCCCGGTACCAGGCCTTCGCCCGCGCCGCGCTGTCGGGGGTTTGCTCGCTCATGCCGTTTCCCCGCCGGCTTCGCCCCGGAGGCCCTTCAGCCGGAGCTGCTCGCGCGGGCAGTACCGGAAGCACCGCCCGCAGGAGACGCACTTGGCCCGGTCGGGCTGGTAGTCGGCCCGCCGCCGCCGGACGGACAACTGCACGAGCTTCAGCCCCAGCACCAGGCCCAGGAACGCCCCCAACAGCATTCCGCCGCGGGCGAACCGGGCGGTGATCTTGACCGCATCCTTGTATAGAACCTCCGGCAGGCGCCGGGTCTTGTAGAAGGCCTCGGAGGCGTCGGTGGTGCCGACGACCTGCCTGGCCTCCTCCCGGCGGACGCGGTCCGCCAGCCGGACCGTGGCGTGGACGCGCGCCAGGGCGCCGTGGGCGCCCCGCCCCAGCGCCCCGCCGGCGACGACCAGCACCGGAAGCAGCCCGATCAAGGCCGCCAGGACGCCCTTCCCGCGCGTCCGCCGGCCGGGCACCGGCTCCGCCGTCGGGCGCTGGATCGCCCCGAAGGGGCAGGCGTCCTCGCACAGGCGGCACTCGATGCACTCGTCCGGCGTGATCGTCACGCGCCACTTCGACAGGCGCGAGAGCGGGCGAAGCACCGCGCCGTAGGGGCAGAGGAAGCGGCAGTAAGGCCGGCCGACGAAGACGGCGATCACCAGCGCGCACGCCCCGAGGATCAGCATGTTGGTGTTGCCGCTGAGGCGGAAGAAGGCCACGAAGGGATCGTACCGGCAGATGAGGAACGCGCTGCCGGTGGCGGCGAAGAGGACGGCCGCCCCGAGGTAGAGGTAGGGGAGCATGCCGAGGGCGTGCTCGGCGGGTGCGGGGACCTTCAGCGGTCGCAGCAGAACCAGGTCCTGGACGGCCCCGAGGGGGCAGACGGCTGCGCAGAAGGTGCGTCCGAACAGCAGGGTGGCGGCCAGCGGCAGCAGGAAGAAGGCCGCCACCGTCAGGGGCAGGGCGTACCCCCCGTCGAAGAGGGCCAGGGAGACGTTCTGGATCGCCCCGATGGGGCAGACGCAGCCCTTGCGGTAGAACCCGAAGTACAGCAGCGACAGCACCATCACCGTGAAGACGCCGCGGCGCGAGCGGCGGCGGAGGGCGAGGTACGACGCGGCGGCCAGGGCGACGGCCAGGGCGACGACGTCCACGTCCTCGCGGAGGTCGGATCGCGGGTGGGGGTGCGAGGGTGTCGGCCGGCGGTACCCGCTCTCAAAGTCCGGCCGGGGGAACCGATCGGCCCCGGCCGCGGCACCGGCCAGCACGAACAGGAGGGCTGTGGCAATCGCGAAACGCATCAGGGGTGCTGGGCCTCGTCTTTCAGGAGGTAGGGGCTCCCGGCCGGCAGCCGGACGAACGCCCCCGAGGGGCAGGCCGCCGCGATCGAGCATTCGTTGCAGTGGACGCAGCGGTCGTGGCGGACCTGGAGGTAGAACGCGCCGTTGCCGAAGGCGTTGCAGCCCTTGACGCACTTGCCGCAGCCGATGCAGAGCTTCTCGTCGATGCGGTATTCGTATCGCTCCTCCTCGATGAAGTTCCGCTGGATGGCGCCGGTGGGGCAGAGCTGGTTTTCGGCGCCCTCGTCGAACGTGCCGGCCTGGGGCTCGAAGAATCCGAAGCATCGGACGCAGTAGCCGCATATCTCGAAGGAGTGGACGCACTTGACGGCGGAGGGCTGGAGGACGCAGTAGGTGGCGCAGTTGCCGCACTGGATGCACTTGGCCGGGTCGATCTGCCAGACGGTCCCGCCGCCGCGGGCGGCGAGGGCGGCGGCGCCCGCCGCCCCGCCCAGGCCCACCGCCGCCGCGGTGCGCAGCCCGGTGGAAAGGAACTGTCGCCGGGTGAGGCGGTCTTGTTCTTCGGGGCCGTTCATCTCTTCGCCTTCCACCGCCTGGCCGAGCGGGCCCGCGTCCGCCGGCACCGGCCCAGCTCCGGGCAGCGCGGGCACGCTCGGGCGGTGCACTCGCCGCCCCCCCCGCCGCGCCGCGCCAGCAGCGCCCACCCCAGCGCGGCGAGGGCGGCGCCCGCGGCGGCGCGGGCGGCCCGGCGGAGGAACTCGCGCCGGCTGCCTGGATCGCGTTCGACCATCATCTCTTTTCCGCTTTCCTTGCGAAGACCCTCACCACGGCCGTGTTCGTGTCCAGCACCCAGAC
>CAZNSB010000033.1:10739-19881 GCA_964575155.1 uncultured Planctomycetaceae bacterium
GCCCTGGCGTCTGCTCCGAACGGGTCATTGCGGCGCCTCCGCCTTCCGCGCGAACAACTTCACCTCGCCGGTGTACGGGTCCAGGACGAGGATCCTCCCATGTCGGTCCACGGCGACGTCCAGCTCGCCGACCCTCCTGCCGGCGGGCCGGTCGGCGGCGAACGCCGCCGGCGCGGCGACGACGCCGACGAACGTGCCCGCCGCATCGTACAGCTTCACCCGCCGGAGCCCCTTCTCGCAGGTCACGACGCCCCCGTCGGGGAGGATCGCGATGTTCACCGGGTTGCAGCAGCCGCAGAAGTCCTCGATCTTCGGCCCGGGCCGGCCCCACCAGACCTCGCGGTCGCCGTCGACGGTGTAGGCCTCGACGAGGAACCGCCCGGCGTTGGTCACCCGCAGCAGCCCGTCGGGGGCCATCGCCACGTCCAGGTACAGCCCGCGAAGGAAGATGCCGGGGATGTTCCGGCGGTCGTTCTTCTGGCCGATGCGGCCGAGGAGCTTCCCGGCAGTGTCGTATCGCAGGACGACGCGGTGCCCGGCGTCGGCGGCGAAGACGTTGTCCTCGGAAACGGCGAGGGAGGTCAGCAGGGCCTTCTCCCCGAGCTTTTCCCAGGCGGCGCGGCGGGCGCCGGCGGGGTCGTAGACGGCCACGTGATCGGCCATGCCCACGTAGATGGCGCCGTCGGCGCCGACGGCGAGGCATTGGGGGGGGGCGTCCGTCTTGATCTCCCTGACCCGCGCGGGCCGGGTGGTGGCGGCGGCGGGGAAGATTCGGATCCGCCTGTCGCCGGCCAGGTAAATCCGCCCGTCGGGCCCGACGGCGATCCCGCGGGCCTCGGTCAGCCCGGACCGCAGCTCGCCCGCCTGCCGGTAGAGGACCATGCCCGGGTCGGCCCGCCCGAGGTCTCGCAGGTCGTAGTCGAAGTCCTCCGACAGCCCGCTGCCGGTCCGCCCGGTCGTGTCCATCCGGATGAGGACGACCGCGGCGACGGCGGCCGCCGCCGCCAGCGCGCCGGTCAGGGCGATTTCCTTCGCCGACATGCCCTTTGGCTTTCCCATAAGGTGCCTCTTGTCAATAGCATTAGACAAAATGGCGGGCGGGTCGTTCAAGGCGGGCGGTCACCGCCGGCGGAGGTCCAGGCAGATCATGCGGTTCAGGTCGCGGAGGATGAGCCTCCCGGCGACGATGGCCATGGGGCCCCAGGCCTCCGGCCCGGGCAGGACCTTGGCGCGGGCCAGCCGGCGGTACCCGCCGGGCGAGGCCTCGGCGGCGGTCAGCACGCCGTGGTCGTCCACGATCAGGATCAGCCCGTCGGCGATCAGGTACGCCCCCCGCCCGAAACGGTTCTGCCTGCCGCTGGCCCAGACCACGCCCCCGTCGACGCCCAGGCACACCAGTTGCCCGCCCTGCCGAACGCCGTAAACGTGCCCCTCGTACAAGATCGGCGTCTGCTGCTCCGAGCCGAACACCCGGTGCTTCAGCCGGCAGACCTCCTCCGCCCCGAAGCGCTGCCCCTCGCGGCGGACCCGGAGGATCATGGCGCCCATGTTGTACCCGCCGGTGAACAGGAGCGCGTCGCCGCCGAGGGGCACCGGCGTGGGCACGTTGGCGATGCTGATCCGCCAGTTGAGGTGCTCCCAGAGGAGCTCCCCGTCGGTGGCCGAGACGCCGGCGACCCCGCCGCTGCCGCAGTACACGTAGGCGGGCCCTCCGCCCAACTCCGCCGGCGTCACCGAGGAGTGGGTCATCTCCCACCGGCGGGGGTTGGGGGTCTTCCAGAGGACGCGCCCGGTCGGGCAGTCCACGGCCATGATGAGGGTGTCAGGCCCGGCGGGGGCAAGGATGGCCTTCTCGCCGTCGATGAGCGGGCACTGCCCGGCGTACCAGGGGGGGACCGTCGTGCCGAACCGCCGGACCAGGTCCATGTGCCAGAGGTGCTCCCCCGTCATCGAGTCCAGGCAGAGGACGTGGCACCTCGGCCCGAGGCTGACGACGTACTTCTCGCTCACCGCAGGGACGGTCCGGCTCATGCCGTGGTTGAACTTGACCTTCACCGGGTAGGCGTACCGCCAGATGTCCTTCCCGCCGGCCAGCGACAGGCACCGGAGGACGTCCTCCTGCCGGTCGACGTCGTAGTCCAGCACGTACACCCGCCCGTTGCGCACGGCGGGGGCGGCGTACCCCGGGCCCATCTCCACCGACCACAGCACCGCCGGGCCGGTCTGGGGCCAGGCCCTCGCCAGCGGGACGTTCTCCCGGCTGACGTTGTCTCGGCGGGGTCCGCGGAACTGGCCCCACGCCCCGGGCAGGTCCGCGGGGCTCCCGCCGCCCCGCTCGAGCCGCCCCGCCCACGCCGGGGCGCTCGCCGGGGCGCTCGCAGCGGCGCCCCGGGAGCCCTTCGGGCGGGGCGCCGGCACCCTCGGCTTCAGGTGGACCTGGGGCCTCTCGCCCAGCCACGCCGCCAGGGCCGCGGCGGCGACGGCGGCGACGGCCAGCGGAATCATCTTCCTTGCCATGAATGCTTCACATGCCAATGGGGACGCGCGGCGTCCGCCCGGTCCATTGTAATCCCATCCGGGGAGATTTGTACGACTATCCCAGCGGGGGGCGCGGCAGGGGGAAAAAGGCTTCTTCGAGGCGGGGCGGGCAGGCTATACTTACCTCGTGCAGTAGAACGGCAAGGAAGGTGCGACGGAATCTGCCCCAGGGCCTCTGGCCCGGGAGGCTCCCAGGCAGGAAACACGAACATGATGAAATCGGACTGGCGGCTTTGGCTGGCCCTGGCGGCGGTGGTGGCGGCCGGGGCGGTGGCGGGCGTGTGGCGGGCGCTCCGCCCACCGACCGACGCGGACGCGGCGGAGGGGCCGGCGCCGGCCGGCGAAGTTCGACTGGCCGCAGCCGACGCCCCCGCCGCCTCCAAGCAGTGGCATCAGTTCCTCGGCCCCAACCGTAACAACATATCCCTGGAGAAGGGCTTTAGCGCCACCTGGGAGGCCGCCGGACCGAAGGTGCTCTGGCGGGCCTCCGTCGGCGCCGGCTACTCGGGCTTCTCCGTCTCCGGCGAGCGGGCCTACACCATGGGCAACGCCGGGGGCACGGACACCGTCTGGTGCTTCAACGCCGATTCCGGCGAGGTGCTGTGGAAGCACACCTATGCGTGCAAGGGGGGCGATCATCCCGGCCCGCGGTGCACGCCCACCCTCGACGGCGACCTCGTCTATACCGTCAGCTTCTACGGGCACCTCCACTGCCTCCAGGCCGACAGCGGAAAGGTCGTCTGGAGTGAGGACCTGCGCGAGGCCGTCGGGGCCAAGATCCCCACCTGGGGCATCGCCTGCTCCCCCCTGGTGGACGGGGAGAGGCTCATCGTCGACGCCGGCGTGGTCGCCGCCCTGAACAAGAAGACCGGGAAGGTCCTCTGGAAGTCCGCCAGGTATCCCCACGGCTACTCCTCCCCGTACATGTTCGCCCACGGCCGGAAGAAGCGCCTCGCCGTGTTCAACACCCACGGGCTGCACATCCTTGACCCCGCCACCGGCGCTGAACTGGCCAAGACCAAGTGGAAGACCTCCTACGGATGCAACACCGCAATGCCCATCGTCAGCGGCGACAGGATCTTCATCTCCAGCGGCTACGGCGTCGGCTGCGCGGTGCTTCGGCTGGGCGACGACGGGCTGGAGCAGCTCTGGCGGAACCGCAAGATGCGGAACCACTTCAACAACTGCGTCCTGTGGAAGGGGCACATCTACGGCATCGACGGCAACGTCGGAAGGACCTCGCTGAGATGCCTGGACTTCGAGACCGGCGAGGTGAAGTGGGAGAAGCCCACCGGCCGGATGGCCTCGCTGCTCCTGGCCGACGAAAAGCTCATCGTCCTCACCGACCCCGGCGAGCTGATCGTCTGCAAGGCCGCCCCCGACGCCTACCAGGAGCTTTCCCGCGCCCGGGTGGGCTCCAAGAGCTGCTGGACGCCGCCCACGCTGGCCGGCGGAAGGATCTTCTGCCGCAGCCACCGGGGCAAAGTCGTGTGCGTGGACGTAAGGGCGAAGGAGTGACAAGACGACCCGCCGAATCCGCCCTGCCCCGCCGGCCCGACGAGCTGGCCCCCCCCACGAGGAGCAGGCCGTGACCCAGCCGCCGCGCATCCTCTATTGCCACTGCGCCTATTCCGACGTGATCGACGCCGGGCGCAAGGCCGAGGTGCTGGCGAGGCTCTCCGCCGCCGGGCTGGCGTTCGAGGCGACGGGGGACCTGTGCGGGATGGCGGCGCGTCGGGACCCGGCCCTGAAGCGCTTCGCGGAGGGGGGCGCGGGCACGATCATCGCCTGCTATCCCCGGGCCGTCAGGGCCCTCTTCCACGCCGCCGGGGCGCCCCTGCCGGAGGAGGGCTTCGAAATCCTCAACCTGCGCGAACAGGACGCAGACCAGATCCTCCGGTCCCTGCCGCCCCTGCGGTCCCCCGGCGGCGCGGCGGCGAAGAAGGCCCCGGAGCCCCCCCAACCCGCCCCGGACGACTGGGTTCCGTGGTTCCCGGTCATCGACGCCGGCCGGTGCAGGAGCTGCAAGCAGTGCCTGAACTTCTGCCTTTTCGGCGTGTTCGAGCTGACGGAGGACGAAAAGGTCTTCGTGGCCCGCCCGGCCAACTGCAAGACGAACTGCCCCGCCTGCGCCCGCATCTGCCCGGGCGTGGCCATCATCTTTCCCAAGCACCCCGCCGCCCCCATCAACGGCGCCGAGCCGGCGGCCGATGAGCCCGCGGCCAAGGTGAACGTGGACGTGGCCGAGCTGCTCCGCGGCGACGTCTACGCGGTCCTCCGCCGCCGGCAGCGGGGCTCCCGGCCCGACAAGCCCTGCGCCTGCTCGGACGGCGCGCCCCTGGCGGAGCAGTTGGGCATCCCCCCGGAGGTGCTGGCCGGCAACCCGGAGCTGAAGGAGCTGCTGGGGCGGGTCCAGGCCCCGCCGCCGGGGGCCGGCGACGAGCGGGAGGATGAAGATTCCTGACCGCAAGCCAACTCCCGCGGTGATCCTGGTGGCCGACCGCACCCTCAGCGCCCGCTACCGGACCCTCTTCGAGGGGATCTTCTCGACGATGCAGACCACGCACGTGGCGGGGTGGGTGATGCGGCGGGTGCTGGCGCCGGCGGTCCGCACGGACGCGGCGGGGCGGGCGGCGGCGGCCCCGCTGGGCCTCCGCCGGGTGGAGGCCTCGCTGCTGGCGGAGACGCCGCTGGGTGCCGACGACGTGATCTGCACCACCCCCGAGGCGCTGGCGGGACTCCTCGGGCCGTGGACCAAGGTCGTCGCCGTCAGCTCCTCCGACCCGCTGGGGCGCGGCATGAGCAACACCACCACGACCAGCTTCTGGTCGGGGCAGTTGTACACGCGGGCGTGGATGGAGGGCATGACGGCCGGCCTCCGCCAGGCCAAGGCGGCGTGCCGGTTCCGCCTCGTCGGCGGGGGGGCGGGGGCCTGGCAGTGGCTCGCCCAGCCGCTGCACGCCCGCCGCCAGGGGTTCGACACCATCTTCGAGGGGTACTTCGAGTCCGAAGGCCCCAGGCTCATCATGGACCTCGCCGAGGGCGCCGACCCGCCCCCCGCCGTCCACGCCGCCGGGACCCACGCCCCCTCCGCCCGCCCCATCCGCGGGCCCTCGGTCATGGGCGTCGTCGAGCTGTCGCGAGGGTGCGGGAAGGGCTGCCGGTTCTGCACCATGGCCGGCGAGAGGATGGCCCACCTGCCGGCGGAGACCGTCCTGGCCGACGTCCGGACCAACGTCGCCGGCGGCGCCGACTCCGTCGTCGTCAGCAGCGAGGACTTCTTCCGCTACGGCTGGGGCGGCGGGAGGATCAACTTCGAGGCGATCCGCGATCTGCTGGCGGCGATGCGGGAGATTCGCGGGCTGCGCTTCATGCAGATCGGCCACGCCAACGTCTCCTCGGTGCTCCAGCTCACCGATTCGCAGCTCCGCGAGATCCGCAGGCTGCTGACTTACCCGGCGAGGACCGACTACCTCTGGGTCAACCTCGGGGCCGAGAGCGCAAGCGGCGAGCTGGTCCACGCCAACGGGCCCGGGAAGATCGCCCCCTTCCGCCCGGCGGACTGGGAAGAGATGATCGTCGAGTCGGCCGGGAAGCTGACCCGCTGCGGGTTCTTCCCGGTCTTCAGCCTGATCCTCGGCCTGCCTGGGGAGACCCCCGCGGACGTCGCGGGCACGCGTCGGCTGGTGCGTCGGCTGGCGCGGTGGCCGGCGGCGGTGTTTCCGATCTTCTACGAGCCGGTGGGGGCCGACCGCCGCGGGGAGGGCTTCTCGCTGGCGAGGATGCGGGCGGACCACCTGGATCTGTACACCGCGTGCTACGAGCAGAACTTCAAGTGGGTGCCCCGGCTGTATTGGGACAACCAGCGGGCCGCCGGGGTCCGCTGGGCCAGGCGCGCGCTCATGCAGCTCCTGGGGCGTTGCGAGGTCTTCGCTTGGCGGCGCAACTTCGCGAGGGTGGGCAGGCGAATTTCCCGACGGAGCGGCGCCGGGGCCGGTAAGATGGTGGCCAGAGCGGAGCGGGCGGTCTCCGCCGAGTGAGGAGCAGCCAGGAATGCGAGAACCCGTTGGCGGCATTCGGAAGGGCCCGGCGGCCTCTCGGCAGCGGCCGACGCAGAAGGGGATTCCCCCCCACCCGTCGGCGCGCGACCGGCTGAAGCAGCAGGCCGCCGAGTACGTCCGCCGCCGCCGGCCGACCCCCCCGCTGTCGGTCGACGAGCTGACCTCGTGCACCGAGGAGTTCCTGGCCTCCGCCGCCGTCCCCGCCAGGTACCGCAGCTACGTCGCCGTCCTCCTCCACAACGAGGTGTGGCGGGAGACCCTGGCCAAGGTCCCGTACCGTCGCCGGCTGCTGCTGCTGCCCCAGTGCCTCCGCGCCGCCGCCGCCTGCCCCGCCGAGGTGGACGAGTTCGGGCTCCTCTGCCAGGGCTGCGGACGCTGCCCCATCGGCGACCTGCGGGCAGAGGCCGAGAGGCTCGGCTACGTCACCCTCATCGCCGAGGGCACCACCGTCGTCACCTCGCTGTTCACCTCCGGCAAGATCGAGGCCGTCGTCGGCGTCAGTTGCCTTTCCGTGCTCGAGCGCGTCTTCAGCTACGTGCAGGCCGCCGGGATCCCTGCGATCGCCGTCCCGCTGCTGCGCGACGGGTGCGTCGACACCGCCGTGGACCTGGAGTGGGTGTGGGAAGCCCTCTGCCTGAGCGACCGCGACGCCGCGGGCCGCCTGGACCTGGAGGCGCTGCGGGCGGAGGTCCGCTCCTGGTTTGCCCCGGCGGCGCTGTCGGCCGTTCTCGGCCCCCCCCGCAGCCGGACCGAGCGGATCGCCCACGACTGGCTTGCCCGCGGGGGGAAGCGGTGGCGCCCCTTCCTGGCCGCCTGCGCCTTCGGGGCCATCCGCCAGGACCCCGCCGAGCGGGTCCCCGACGCCCTCCGCCGCGTCGCCGTCGCCGTGGAATGCTTCCACAAGGCCTCGCTCGTCCACGACGACATCGAGGACGCCGACGGCTCGCGGTACGGGCGGAAGACCCTCCACGTCGCCCACGGCGTGCCGGTCGCCCTGAACGTGGGCGACTTCCTGCTGGGGGAGGGCTACCGGATGATCGCGGCCGGACCGGCCGGCGAAATGCTCCCCGTCGCCGCCGAGGGGCACCGAAAGCTCTGCCTGGGTCAGGGAGCCGAGCTGTGCTGGCGCCGCAGCCCCCGCCCCCTGACCGCAGGCGAGGTGCTGGACATCTTCCGCCAGAAGACGGCGCCGGCCTTCGAGGTGGCGCTTCGGCTGGGGGCGGTCTGTGCCGCCGCGGACCCGGCCGTGGGGAAGGTCCTCGCCGACTACAGCGAGCATCTCGGCCTGGCGTATCAGATCCGCGACGACATCAGCGATTTCCTGCCCGCCGACGGCGGCGACGCCGAGGCCATGCGCCCCTCGCTGCTGCTGGCGCTGGCCTACGAACGCGCCGAGGGCAAGGCCAGGGAGCTGTTGGAGGACCTCTGGCGCGGGCGGCTCCGGCTGACCGAGCCGGGACAGGCCCGCCGGCTCGCCGCCCTCCTGGCCGATCTGAAGGTCAATGAAGCCGCCTGGTCCCTGCTGCAAGCGTACGAGCGCCAGGCCGTCCGAGCCCTCAACCCGCTCGAAAACCCGACCCTGAAGGGCCTCCTGCGGAGGGTCCTCTTCAAGATCTTCAGCGACGTCGAGAACATGGAATGGTGCCGTGAGCATCAGGCAGGACATGCAGGCCGCCGCCGGGCGGGCTCGGGATCGGCTGCGTGAGAGGCGTGGTCGGCTGGTGCGTTTCCTGCTCGCCCGGCTGAACGACGACGGGGGGTTCCAGGGCCGCCGGGGCGGCAGCGACCTCTACTACACCGTCTTCGGCGTCGAGTCCCTGCGGGCGCTGGGCGCCGAGGTGCCCGCCGGGGGCCTCCGGGGCTACCTGCGGAGCTTCGGCACCGGCAACGGGCTGGACCTGGTGCACCTGGCCAGCCTGGCCCGATGCTCGGCGGCGCTCCGCCGGCCGGTGCTCGATGGCCCCGCCCGCCGGGACGTCCTTCGCCGCGTCGAACGCTGCCGCAAGCCCCCCGGCGGATACGCCCTGACGCCGCAGGCGGCGTCGGGGACGGCCTACGGGTGCTTCCTGGCCCTGGGCGCCTGGCAGGACCTCGGCGGCGAGATGCCCGACCCGGAGGGCCCGGCAAGATGCCTGGAGGCCTGCCGCACCGCAGACGGCGGTTACGCCAACCGTCCCGGGGCCCCCGCCGCGGTGACCCCGGCGACCGCGGCCGCCGTGGTGGTCCTGCGGCAGCTCGCCCGGCCGGTCGAGCCGGCCTCGGCCGACTGGCTCCTCGCCCGCCGCCACGCCTCCGGAGGCTTCCTCGCCGCTCCCGCCGCGCCCCTGCCCGACCTCCTTTCCACCGCTACCGCCCTCCACGCCCTCGACGCCATGGGCATCGGGCTGGACGGCCTGGCCCGGCCGGGGAGAAAATTCGTCGAAAGCCTCTGGTCGGACGCCGGCGGCTTCCGCGGGCACTGGGCCGACGACGACGCCGACTGCGAGTACACCTACTACGGCCTCCTGGCCCTGGGCCATCTGAGTCCGTAGAAGCTGTTTCAG
>CAZNSB010000034.1:0-19620 GCA_964575155.1 uncultured Planctomycetaceae bacterium
TGCCCGTACAGGCTGCGTTCATCGAACGCAACGCTTCCGGTCTGGGGACCGGGCTCAACTTTTCTCGTTACTCGATCGCTTCTGCGAAGGGGCTGCGCTTGCGGGGCCAGAAGTGGCAGAAGGCGATGCCGGCGAAGTAGAGGGCCGTGAGCGGCACGCCCAGCAGGATCATGCTCATCGGGTCGGCCGGCGTAAGGATCGCGGAGAGGATGGCGATCACCAGCACGCACGCCAGGGCCAGCGCCAGCCCGGACCGATATGGCCAGAGGTACCTCAGTGATCTCCGGAAGTTCTTCATGGGTTGGTCCGGCCCAGGGGGGCGGCACCGTCGTTTCGGGGTATCAGGATACCGCTGGCGGGGGCGGGCGGCCAGTTGTTCATTTCTCCGCGCCTCGGGCCGCCGGTCAGACCCCCAGGGCGGCGCCGGCGGCGCAGGTGATGGCGACGTTGTCCCACAGCAGCTTGGCGTTGACGTTCCGCCAGAGCAGGTGTTCGTACCGGGAGATCTGGGCGAGGATCTCGGCCAGCCCCGCCGGGGCGAACCGCCCGGCGAGTGCGGCGACGGCGTCGGGCTGGTCGGCGTGGACGAGGGGGGTCTGGGTGCCGCAGGCGAGCCGCAGGGCGTCGCGGTAGACGCTGGCGAGCAGGGCCAGCAGGGTCTGGCTGGCCCGGCGGGCGGCGAGGGTTCCGGCCAGGGACTCGTCCTCGCGCTGAAGGGCCTTGGCCTGCTTGTCCATGGCGGCGGCGAGCAGCTCGGCCAGTTCTGCCCCCCCCGAGGGCGACAGCCGACCCAGCCGGGGCAGGAGGTCGCGCTTGAACTCGTACATGCCCGTCCCCGCCAGGCGGGCCGACCGCCCCAGGGAGCCGGCCGTCAGGGCCGACCAGAACCTCGCCTGCTCGGGCGCCACGCCGTCCCCGACGAGTCTCTCGGCGACGAAATCGGCGGGCAGCGGGCCGAAGCGAACGAGCTGGCAGCGGCTGCGGGTGGTGGGCAGGAGGTCCTCGCCGCGGGTGCAGATGAGGATGATGGTCACGCCCGGGGGGGGCTCCTCCAGCGTCTTCAGCAGCGCGTTCTGGGCGGCCGGGCTCATCAGCTCGGCCTCCAGGACGACGAACACCTTGCCCCGCCCGCCTCCGCCCGATCGGTGGGCCGGGGCGATCAGAAACTGGCGGATCACCTCGATGCTCAACTCCTGCATCTTCCGCCTGCGAACCTCCGGGTCGTCGTGGTACCGGGCCGACTCCTTGCGAACCACGTGCAGGTCCGGGTGCGTGCCGGCCGAGACCGTCACGCAGGAAGCGCACCGCCCGCAGCCCTGCCGGAGACGGAAGCCGTTCGGCAGCCCGGCCAGGCGCCCGCCGTTGGGCCGGGAGCTGGGGCTCTCGCACAGCAGCAGCCGGGCCAGCTCCACGGCCGTGGTCCGCCGGCCGACGCCGGCCGGACCCGCGAAGAGCTGCCCGTGCGGGCGGCGGTCGCCGGCCACCACCCGCTGCAACTGCGCCAGGACTGCGTCCTGGCCGACGATGTCCAGCAGTTCAGGCACGGCTCAGTCGCTGCCCTCCTGGCACAGCCGCCTGGTGACCTCCAGCAGGATCCGGGCGGCGACCTGCTCCTTGTTCCCGGCAGCGTCAATCCTCACCACCGGCCGGGGGTAGCTGCCGCCTTCACACAAGGCCAGGAAGTTCCGCCTGACCGACTCGTGAAACGTCATGTCCCTTGCCTCCAGCCGATCGCCGAACAGCGCCGGCTGGGCGCGCCGCCGCCGGGAAGACCCCAGCCGTTGGCGCGGGGCCCCCGCCCGCTGCATGCCCAGTTCCACGGGGAGATCGAGAATGAGCGTGAGGTCCGGCCAGACGCCCTGCACGGCTATGTCTGCGACCCGGAGGATGGTCCCGGCATCCACGCCCGAGGCGCCCTGGTAGGCGATGGTCGCCGAGACGAACCGGTCACAAAGGACGACGTTCCCGGCCTCCAGGGCGGGGCGGATTCGCTCCTGGACGAGCTGGGCCCGGCTGGCCATGAAGAGCAGGACCTCGCACATTGGGGACAGTGGCCCGTTGTCGCGGTCAAGGAGCACGCTTCTGATCTTCTCGCCGGTGGCGGTGCCGCCGGGATCGTGGGCCCGCTCGACGGTCATCCCCCTGCGGGCGAGGCGGTCCGCCAGCAGGGCGAGCTGCGTCGTCTTGCCGGACCCGTCCGGGCCGTCGAGGACCACGAACTTGCCGGGCAGGTTCTCCCAACGCGTGTCCGTCACAGCCGCCGCAGTATCGTCGGCACCGGCAGATTTGACAAGACGGAGGTTCTTGCGAACCGCCGGCCGGGGCCCCCGCCGGGGCGGGATGGATTTCCGTGGTCGACGCTTGCATCCCGGCGGGGGCGCGCGTATAAGGTGCCAAGGAAGCCGCCTCCGAACCGAGCGGGGCGGCAGAGAAGGCTTTCGGCCTTCCGCCGGCAGGCGGGTCGGCCCGCCCCGAGAGAAAGAGGGCAAGTTCATGAAGGTGATCGCCCAAGGCGCAGCGTTGGCGGAAGGGCTGGCGCTGGCGTCCAGCATCGTCGCCGTCCGCACCCCCAAGCCGATCCTCCAGTGCGTCAAGCTGGTGGCCAAGGGCAAGACGCTGGAGCTGGTCTCCACGGACCTGGAGGCCGGCTGCCGGTACGTCGTCTCCCAGGTCGAGGTCGAGGAGGCGGGCGAGGCCCTGGTGCCGGTGCAGAAATTGGCCGACATCGTCCGCGAGTCGGGCGCCGAGGAGGCCCTGACGATCTCCACGGAGAAGGAGGCCTGCACCATCACCGGGGCGGGGGCGCGCTTCAAGCTGCTCGGGTACGACCCGGCGGAGTACCCGCCGGTGGCCGAGTTCTCCGAGGCCGGGGACTTCCAGGTCTCTTCGGAGGTCCTCTCCGGGCTGATCGAAAAGACGCTGTTCGCCGCCGCTCGCGCCCACAGCCACTACGCCATCTCCGGCGTGCTGTGGGAGGCGGCGGGCAAGAAGCTCCAACTGGTGGCCACCGACGGGCACCGGCTGGCGCTGGCCAAGGCGTCGCTGCCGAAGGCCGCCGCCCGCGAGGTCTCCGCCATCGTCCCCGGCAAGCTGATGAGCCTGCTTCAGCGGGCGGTGGGCACCGGCGAGGAGACCCTGGCCGTCAGAGTCACCGAGACCCAGGTCCTCGTCCGCACCGCCCGGGCCGTGCTCCAGTCGTCCCTCGTCCAGGGAAACTTCCCCAAGTACAGCGACGTGATCCCCAAGGACTGCCCGCGAAAGGCGGCCCTGAGCGCCGGGCAGTTCGCCCACCGCATCCGACAGGCGGCGCTGCTGACCAACGAGGAGTCGCGGGGCGTCCGGCTGGCGTTCGAGGCCGACAAGGTCACCCTCACCAGCCGGGCACCCGAGACCGGCGAGGCCGAGGTCACCCTGGACGCGAAGTTGACCGGCGAGCCGTTGGAGGTCGCCTTCAACCCCACGTTCCTGACCGACGCCCTGAAGGTCACCCAGGCCGAGGAGGTCTCCCTGGAGTTCAGCGCCTCCAACAAGCCCGCGGTGCTCAGGGCCGGGCCCGACTTCCTGTACGTCGTCATGCCCGTGGACCTGGGATAGCGGCGGGATTTCGCTAATGTTTTTCGCTTGGTGCGGGCGATGGAGCCAATAACCTGGGAGGCTCCCTGTTGGGCGTCCGGGGTCCGGCGGCCTCGGCCGGAGGCGAAAAGGGAATTTCGGACCGGCGTCATGGACGAGCGGCACCTGCGAAACGTCTGGCAGAACAGGCAGCGGCGCGACCGGACGGCCTCGCTGGCCGAACCCCTCTCCTATCTCATGAAGCGCCGGCTGGCCAGGCGCGTCCGCCAGGTCGGTCAGCTCTCGGCCGTGTGGGATGAATGCATCCCCCAGTACATCCGCGAGCACACGGCCCTGGTCGGGTACGCCCGCGGCGTCCTCACCGTCGCCGTCGACTCCGCCCCCCATCGCTACCAGCTCAAGATGCTCCTGGCCAACGGGCTGGAGGAGGCCATCCGGGAGCGAACCGCGGGCCCGCTGAATCGCGTCCGCCTCCTGCCGGGGCGGTTCGACTACCTCGAGATGCCCGACCGCCGCCGACCCCAGGCCTGAGGGGCTTCTCCATTCGATGTGTCCGTAGCCTCGGGGCCCAATATCCAGAGGGTCGTTCGCCGCGACCCCAGGATGTTGGGGCAGGCCCTCTTGGTGCTGACCTGTCCCCGAAGAGGGCGTGCCAATAAACTACCAATCTGCACCGAATCGGTATTGGCGCGGCGTCGCGCATCCGATATACTGATTCGGGACGAATTGGTAGTTCTCTGGTATTCCAAAGGCGCGCACGGGAGCCATCAGCCATGCGAAAGCCGCCCAACCCTCCGCCTCTCGGGGAGCTGTGGGAATCTTCCGATCGGCTCGAGGCGATTATCGGGGCCGCAATCGGCCCGACGCACAAGGGGAGATACCTCCACTGGGACAAGCTGCGCTTTCTGCATCCGCCCGGCAGCCTGACGAGGGAAGAGTGGTGGTTGGGCCTGAAGTTCGCGCGGATGCAGATGCTCAGAGCCCTGCCTCTTGTTGACCGGGAAGGCGGGCCGTTCCGGTTCGCGATGCCGGACGCGGCGCAGGAGGCGGCATATCAGATTACGCGCGACGCCAGCGGGGCCATCGGCATGGGGGAGCAGGCGACCAATCCCCAGACCCGAGACCGCTACATCGTCAGCTCTCTCATGGATGAAGCGATCACGTCGAGTCAGCTCGAAGGGGCGGCAACCACGCGGCGGGTCGCGAAGGAGATGATACGCACCGGGCGGAAACCCCGGGACCGCAGCGAGCGCATGATCCTGAACAATTACGCGACGATACAGCACATCCGCCAGCGCCCCGACCACAAGCTGACGCCTGAGTTCGTTCTTGACCTGCACCGCCTGCTGACCGTGGACGCCCTGGACGATCCCCAAGCGACGGGCCGGCTGCGACGGACCGGCGAGAAGGTGGAGGTGGCCACGCCGTACAACGAAGTCCTGCACACCCCGCCCCACGCGAGGGAGCTGAAGAAGCGTTTGCGCCTGATGTGCGATTTCGCCAACGGCCGCATCCCGGAGTACTTCATACACCCGGTCGTGCGGGCCATCCTGCTGCACTTCTGGCTGGCGTACGATCACCCCTTCGTCGACGGCAACGGGAGGACCGCCAGGGCGCTCTTCTACTGGTCCATGCTTTCGCAGGGCTACTGGCTGACCGAGTACATTTCAATATCGAGGATCATCAAGAAAGCTCCGGCTAAGTATGGGCGGGCGTTTCTGCACACCGAGACCGACGACAACGACGCAACATACTTCATCCTGTACCACCTGGACGTGATCCGGCAGGCGATTCGGGAACTGCACGAATACCTCGACAAGAAGGGCGCCGAGATGCGCCGGACGGCCCGGCTGCTGCGCCACTCGACGAGGATCAACCACAGGCAGCTCGGCCTGCTGACCCATGCTTTGGGACATCCGGACGCCGAGTACACCATCGCCTCTCATCGGATGAGCCATAACGTGGCCTACGACACGGCCCGGGCCGATCTGCTGGACTTGGCGGCGAAAGGCTTGCTGGCCCAGCGGAAGATCGGGCGGACTTTCTGCTTCGAGCCTGCCGAGGACCTGGAGGCGCGCCTGAGGCGACTCGGGTGACCGATCCTATCTGCCGCGGGGAGACACCGAGGCGGGCCGCGCGGGGGTGGCCTCGGCGGTGGCGGCGATCTTCAGGGCCTCCTCGACGCTCATGTCCACGGGCTCGAGGGCCTCGGGGGCGACGTATACCGTCCACCCGCCGATCATGTAGCTGAGGGGCAGGTAGACGGCCACCTTGCCCAGGCCCTCGGCGCCGCGCGGCGAGGTGGAGGTCTGGATGCCCAGGACCTGCGCGTCGGTGCCGGGAAGCCGATACCGGACCACCTGCCCCATCTGTCTGGAATCGCCGGCGAAGAGCTTGAGGATGTCGCGAATCGACTCGTACACGCTCTTGACCACCGGCAGCCGCTCCATCAGCCCCTCCAGCAGCCGGACCACCCACCGGAACACGCACCAGTGCATCAGCAGCCCGACCAGGTAGATGGCGGCCAGGGCCGCGATCGCGCCGACCCCGGGGAACAGCCAGCCCTCCGCGCCCGGCGGGAGGACCGACCGGCCCACCCGGTCCAGGGCCGCCCCCGCCCACCACACCAGGTAGACCGTCAGGGCGAAGGGGACCAGGACCACCGCGCCTGTGAGGAAGATGCGGACCTGCTTTTTCATGGGCTTTCTCCCTGCGCGCGGCCGCCGCCTCGGGCGGGGCTAGGGCTCGGTGAAGACCCCGAAGCTGTTCAGCGCGTCCTCCTCCTTGTCGAAGAACTTGAACAGCTTGTTGAGCTTGGAGATCTTGAAGACCTTGTGCAGCTCCGGCCGGAGGCCGCAAATCGCCATCTCACCCTTGATCCCCTCCATCTCCTTGCGCATGCGCAGCAGCACGCCGAGCATCGAGGAGGAGAGGAACTTCACCTGGCTGAAGTCCAGGATGAGCTTCCGGCGGGCCTGGTTCTCGACGAGGTCGAAGAGCCTCTTGCCGAGGGCGTCGACGGTGGTCCCGTCGAGGATGCTGCTGCCGCTGAGGTTGGCGATGGTCACGCCGCCGTACTCCTGCACGATCAGTTGCGCTTCGGTCATGATCGATCCTCGGATGGGCCCGTGTTTGCGGTGTCATTCTATGCCCGCGGGCGCGGGCTTGTCGCGGGGAAATTCCCCGGCGGCTGTCTTCGCCGCATCTGCCGGTAGGCGGCGATGCAGGCGTCGGCGTTTTCGACGGGCATGTTCGGGGGCATGTGGTTGCCGACGGCGAAGAAGTACCCCGGGCAGTCGCGGCCGGCGTGCATGCACCGTTGGACCTCGGCGGCGACGTCGGCGGCGCTGCCGAAGGTCAGCGGGCGGCAGTCGGCGTTGCCCACGATCACGTGCGTCCGGCCGTATCGGCTTACGACGTAGTCCAGGTCGGTGGTGGGCTCGAAGATGAACCCGTCGGCCCCGGCGGCGGCGATGTCGTCCACGTATTCCGTGTAGTTCCCGTCCGAGCAGAACAGCACCTTCTTGCCGGCGTCCTTGAGGCAGTCCCAGTACCGCTTGAAGTTGGCGAAGATGTAGGTGCGGTAGAACTTCGGGGGAAAGATCCCCCCCGCGGTCCAGACGATGTCGTCGTGCGTGATGAACACCTCGATGTCGGTCGCCGCCCAGGCGCGGACGTAGTCCATGAGCAGGTCGGCCCAGCGGTTGAGGACCCCGCCGAAGCGCTCCGCGTCGGCCCCGGCCGCCAAGAGGAGGTTCTCCCACCCGAACGCCGCTATCGCAAAGCTCACCACCGACCGGTACAGCCCCCCCGGCACCACGAAGTCGCGCCGGCGGGCCTGGTCGTACCAGCCCTGGTACTTTCCGGCTTGGGCGGCGTGATCGGCCCGGCCGTACTCGGCGAACGGGTCCAGGTTGAAGATATCCTCGAGGCTCTGAAACGGGGACGGCTTTGGCAGGCGGTAGTCGCTGCCGTCCGGCTGCCAGACGGCGTGGCCCATGTCGGTCCAGCGTCCGCCCATGCCGGCCGGAAGATCGGTGTGCCAGAGGAGGTCGAAGTCGAGCAGGTCGGCGAAGTCGGCGTCGGGCCTGCCGGCCCGTTCCCGCAGCACCGCCAGCCACTGCGGATGGGTGATGTATTGGGTGTGGGGAATCTCCTCCGGCGCCTGCAGGCGAATGGCCGCGATGCCGCGCTCGTAGCTCATGGCGGGCGCCCTCCCCGCGTGGGGGCGGTCAGTCGAACCACTTGTGCCAGTCGGCGTCGAGGCCTTCGGCGGCGACGCGCTGGGCCATGGTCTGGTCGCACTCGCAGGTTCGCTCTGCGGAGGCGCACAGCTCGGCGAGTCGGCGGAGCAGCTCGGGGAGGGCGTCGGTGGCGCGGCGGATGCGTTCGGCCTGGGAGGCCCGCGCCAGGCCCCCGAACAGTTCCCCGGTGCTGAAGGGGCGGTGGCGGCTGCCGGTCTCGGCGTAGTTGACCAGGTAGCAGGCCCCGGCGAAGCACATCTGGAGCTCCTTGGCCAGGAACACCTCGGGGACCAGGGTGTGGGTGACCAGCTCGGCCCCGACGCCGGCGAGCATGCGGACCTCGGCGGGCGTCTCGAACCGGGGCCCCTCCATCACCGCCACCGTGCCCCCCGAGTGGACGGCGATCTGGAGCTGGGCGAGGACGCGTTCCAGGGCGCCTCGCAGGGCCGGGCAGAAAACCGGGAACTGCCGCAGCAGACCGAGCCCGGACTTCTCAAAGAACGTCGTCGGCCGGCGGTTGGTCATGTCGATGGCGTCGTCGGGGATGACGACCTGGCCCAGGTCGTAGTTGTGGGAGATGGCCCCGGCCGCCGACCAGCTCACCACGGCGCCGACGCCCAGATCCTTCAGGGCGTACAGGGTCGCGCGGTGCCTGATCTGGGACGGCGCCAGCCGACGGCGCCCGGGGAGCTGGCGGGGGACCAGGTAGAAAGGCACGGGGGCATCCTCCACCAGCAGCACCTGCTCGCTCTCGCCGAAGGGGGTCTGTCGGCGGGGAAGCTTCTTGCCGGGCAGCCGCCCCGACTCCAGCACGCTGCACAGCGGCCCGCCGGCCATGCACGCCAGTTGTGCCGACATGGAAAATCCTTTTCCGAATCGAGTCAGCGAGCAGGTTGCCGGAGTATTGTGCCGGCCGGGGCGGCCTCGTGCAAGCCCAAAGCTTCCCGCCCGAGGGTGGACGGCGGAGGGGCGTTCGGGGTATTCTGCCGTGCTCGCGGCCGGTGCCGCGAAGCTTCTGGAAAGGAGCCAAGAATGCCGAAGGGAACGATCTCGATGGCGGGTGCATTGCTGGTGCTGCTGGGCTGGGCGGCGGCCGGGCCGGGCGGCGACGAGGGGCTCGTCCGGCAGTGGCTCATCGCCGGGCCGTTCCCCCACGAAAAGCCCTACACCTGGCTGGACGAGCCGATGGCGGGCGACCCGGCGAAGCTGGCGCCCTCGCCGGGGGACCCGGCCGGGGAAAACAAGTGGATCGAGGTGACGCGCCCGAACGGCACGATCGACCTGAAGGCCGCCGGGATCAAGGCCCCCGCCAACTGCGGGGCGGCGGCCATGGTGTACGTGCACGTCCCGAGGATGACGCCGGCGAAGCTGTTGATGGGGTTCGCCGAGGGCATGTCGCTGTACGTCAACGGCCGGCGCGTCTACCGCTACCCGCGCGAGAAGCGCCTCGGGCGGGATGCCTTCCGCAAGGACGTCCTGCTGGGGGCGGGGTGGAACCGGCTGTACATGCAGGTTCCCCGGCACGAGAACCGCCGGCGGGCGTGGGGGTTCGTCATCCGCGTCGTCGGGTCGGACCTGGAGGCCATCCCGGGAATCAAGTTCGCCACGACCAACCCCGCCGGGGCGGGCAAGGTCCCGACCCCGAAGTATCAGCCCTTTGTCCACGCCTACAGCGTCGAGCACTTCGGCACGCGCCGCATCCGCGTCGTGAACCCCACGCCGATCGCCCTGCTTCGGGCCCGGCTGGTGGTGCGCGGCAAGTCCGGCCGGCAGCTCATGGCCGCCGTTCTGGGCTCGATCAGCGGGCACTCGCACGCCGAGGCCGAGGTGACGGTCGATGAGGTCTCCTTCCAGCGCCAGTACGGCGGGGCGTCGGCGGAGGTGATCCACGATGGCGGCAAGCTCACCGCGCCGATCGCGGCGCTGACGTTGCCGGGGGCGCACCGGATCGAGTACGTCACCCCGCACATCAACCGGATGAGGCCCTGGGCGCGGGGCAGGCCGGTGGTGCTGGTGATCACGCCGCGCAACACCCGACAGGCGATGGAGCTGTTCGAGCGCGGCGACCTCCAGTGGCACCTCGTCAGCCTGGACGAGCCCAACGCCGCCGGGCTGCTGGCCGAGGAGCTGAAGCTGCACGAGTTCGACTGCATCGTCGCGTGCGCCCAGCGGTGGAAGCGGATCCCGCACGCCGACAAGCTCCTCGCGGCGGTCAAGGCCGGCGCGGGGCTGGTGGTCGTCAATCCGACCGAGATGCCCGAGGCGATGTGGGCGGCCGTCGGGCTGGAGCCGGTGACGGCCAGGCTCGCCGCCGCCGGCGGCGGGAAGCTCGTTCAGGCCGCCGAGCACCCTGTGCTCGCCGGCGTGCCGCTGGAGGCCCTGCCGCCGATCTCGCCGTATGCATACAAGTTCAGCGCCGGCGCGAGGGCCCTGGTCAAGATCGGCGACCAGCCGGTGATCGCCGTCAAGGAGGGCGCCGGGCGAGGGAACGTGATGCTGAACCTCGGGCGGGGGGCGGAGTTCATCTGGCCGATGCGGAGCCCGCAGGACGCCAGGCTGCCGGTGTGGGAGCGGCAGTGGTCGCTGCTCTTGAAGGCCATCGTCTGGGCGGCGGGCAAGGAAGGCGACGTGCTGCTGGAGGCTTCGGTTCCGTCGAGGCTGTCGCGGGCCCAGCTCGGCGGGCAGCGTCTGGCGGTGAAGCTGGCCAGCCGGCGCGGCGCGCTCGAGGCGAAGGTCCGCGCCGCCTTCCGCAGCCGGGGACTCGCCGGGCCCGTCCAGATCCGCCAGGTCAAGCTCCGCGCCGCCAGCCCGCTTGCGCCCTCGCTTTTCTGGGAGCAGTTGGCGTTCGAGGTTCCCGCCTCGCTGGCCGCCGGCGAGAACGAGGTGGACGTGGTGGTCGAGGACGCCGCCGGCAAGGTTCTCGGCTGGGCGACGGCGGTCTTCGCCGTCGGGCCGCGGGGCTCCCTCGGCGACATAACACTTTCCCCGGAAAAGGTTTACTACTTGCCTGCCGACAAGCTCACCTTCACCGCGGCCGGCAAGGCCGAGGCCGACGGGCTGACGCTGATCGCGCGACTCGCCGACAACGAGGGCCGCGTCGTCCTCGAGCAGAAGCGCCCCGTCAAGAAGGGCGAGTTCTCCGAGACCTTCACCCTCAAGCCCGCCGGCCTGCTGACGACGGTGGGGCGCTTCCAGGCGGTGCTCGCCGCGGCGACCCACGTCGAGGCCCGCGCGGAGAAGGTCTTCTTCGTGCGGCGGCCGTTCGCCTGGGACAGCTACGAGCCGGTGATCTGGCTGACCCGCGGCGGGGTGCGGTGGCACTACGACGTGGAGTACTTCGGCATGCTGAGGCAGGCGATGTGGGTTCGCAACGGCTGGAGCGGCAACTTCGGGGACCGCTCCACCGCCTACAACCAGATGGTCCACGGCGGGCTCGACAGCGTCGGGCAGGAGAGCCTGCACTTCTTTTCCATGAACCACAACTGGACCAAGGCCACCTTCGAGATGCGCCGGCACAACTTCAACAGGAGCAAGCACAACGTCCGCTGGCTGTACCGCACGCCCGTCGACCGCAAGACCAAGATGCCCGTGGACGCCCCCGACTACAAGAACCTCCGCTTCGGCAACAACCCCCACAACTCTTACTTCCCCCTGGACGACCCGGCCTACCACGAGTGGACCCGCCGGAAGATCGCCAACCAGCTCAAGGACCACGTCCGCTACAACCCCATCACCTACGATCTCATGGACGAGGGCTCCTATACCAGCTACGCCCGGGCGTTCGACTTCGACCACTCCCCGGTCTCCCTGAAGCACTTCCGCATCTGGCTCAAGAAGGAGTACGGGACGCTCGAGGCGCTGAACAAGGAATGGGAGACCGGCTTCAAGACCTGGGAGGAGGTCGTGCCCATGCACATCCACCAGGTCCGCGCCCGCGCCAAGAAGGCGAAGCTGCCCAACTACGCCCCCTGGGTGGACCACCGGCGCTACGGCGACATCGTCTACAACAAGTACATCCGGCTCTGCTCCGACGCCGCCCGCGCCGTCGACCCCGACGCCAACGTCGGCATCGGCGGCGGGCAGCACGCCAACCCCTACGGCGGATGGGACTACTGGCTGGTCACCAACCACTTCACCTGGATCGAGAACTACTTCCTCATCACCACCGAGTACATCCGGTCGTTCAACACGCCCGACCGCCGGCTGAAGGCGTGCCCGGGCTGCGACGTGTGGTTCAGCGTCATGCACGGGAACTCCGGCTTCTACCGGTGGGTGGACAGGGGCCACTGCCGGAACGACTTCTCCCTGCTCCGCCGAGGCGACGTCACCGCCAAACAGCACGCCGAGGTCCTCGGCCGGGGACTCGGCAAGCTGTTCCTCAAGGCCACGCCCGCCGACGACCCCGTCGGCATCCACTACTCGCAGGTGAGCATCCTGGTGGCCTACGGGGCGGGCGAGCTGTCGCGGGCCAATCAGTTCGGCTACGGCGGGCCCCTGAATGCCAAGAAGGGCTTCTACCACCTGCTGGAAGAGATGGGCCGGCAGTTCAAGTTCGTCGCCTACGCCCAGATCGAGGCCGGGGAGCTGATCAAGAAGGGCTACAAGATCATCATCCTGCCGGAGTCCACGGCCGTCTCCGACGCCGAGGCCGACGAGCTCAAGAAGTTCGCCGCCGCCGGCGGGGTGATCCTGGCCGACCGCGGCACCGGGCGGTGGAACCACCACGGGCGGAGGCGCCCCAAGAGCGTGCTGGAGACGCACTTCGGCATCGACCCCGCCCAGCCCGCCGAAAAGAAGCTCGGCAAGGGCCGGGTGATCTACCTCAACAGCGACTTCCCCGTGAAGTACTTCGCCGACCGCAACGCCAAGCCCGTTGGGGAGTATTGGAAGACGATGGGCAAGGCCCTGGCCCGGGCCGGCCTGGCCGACCCGCGGGCGCGGATGTACGCCGACGCCGAGCCGGCGCGGCGGACGGAGATTCGGTACTTCCGGCTGGGGGAGATCGACTACCACGCGGTGCGGGCGGAGCTCCCCGGCGGGTACGAGTTCCGCAGCGCCGCCGGCGGGCACATGTATGACATGCGCGAAGGCCGGTACGCCGGGAAGGTCAAGCGCATCGAGGTGGAGGCCTCCGGCAGCTTCCCGGCCCTGGTGGCGATCTCGCCGTACAAGATTGAGGCGGTGGAGGCGTCGGCCGACAAACCCGCCGTCGCGCCCGGCCAGGCCGTCAAGGTTGCCGCGAAAGTCAAGGCCTCGGCCAGGCCGGGCGTCCACGCCTTGAACTTCCGGGTGTACGCACCCGACGGCGAGGAGCGCCGGTACTACGGCGATACGCTCTTCGGCGCCGGCGGGGGCGCCACGCTGACCATCCCGACGGCCCTGAATGAGGCCAAGGGCAAGTGGACGGTGAAGGTGGCCGACCTGGCCTCCGGCGCGACCGGCGAGGCGGCCTTCGAGATCAAGTGATTCGCGAAGCGCCCGTCTGCCGAGAGCCCGCGGGCGGCGCTGAGGCCCCAAACGCGATGCACCGCGTTCGGAGACCTCGCCTCGTGGGCCCTCGTGCGGCGCGCTGCGCGAGCTTGGGTACTTCGTGCCGCGGGTGGCGTCGCCGCCCGCGGGGTCTTCCGCAGAGAGGAGTTGACGATGCGAACGCGGACAATTGGAATTGCGGTTGCGTTCTGGGCGCTGCTCGCCGTCCCGGCCCTCGGCCCGGCGGCGGAGGGGGGGTACATCCGCCGCTGGCTGGTGGCCGGAGGGTTCCGCGGCGACCCGGCCAAGCTGCTCACCCAACCCGTGCCGGGCGACCCGGCCACGCTGGCGCCGTCGGCGGGGCAGGCCGTCGGCGACGACGAAAAGTGGATCGAGCACGTCTCCGCCACCGGCATCATCGACCTCCGCAGCCGGGACGTCGGCATCCCCCGCCCGCGAAACTCCGTTGCCGCGGCCGTGGTGTACGTGCACTCGCCGAAGATGCTCTCGGCGAAGCTGCTGATGGGCTTCGAGGAGGGCATCGCCGTCTACGTCAACGGCGTGAAGGCGTATGAGAACCCGCGCGTCGAGCAGAGGCGGATGACGCCCGACGCGTTCCGCGCGGACGTCCTGCTGGGGAAGGGCTGGAACCGGGTGTACCTGAAGATCGCGCGGCACAAGAACCCACGGGCGCTGTGGGGCTTTGCGGTCCGGCTGGTGGGGCGGGACCTCAAGCCCCCGGGGGGGCTGAAGTTCTCCACGAAGAACCCCTACCCCTTCGGTAAGGCGAAGCTGCCGGCGTACGAGCCCTTCATCAACGCCTACGCCACCGAGCATTTCGGGACGCACCGCATCCGGCTGGCGAACCGCACGCCGATCGACCTGCCCGACGTTCGCCTCCTCGTCCGCAGCCGGAGCGGAAAAGTGCTGATGAAGGCAGCACTGGGCGACCTGAAGGGCAACGGGCAGGTCGAGGCGGACGTCGAGGCCGACGAGGTCTTCTTCCAGAAGCACTACGCCGGCGCGAAGGCGGAGGTGACGTACCGGGGCGGGAAGCTGTCGGCGGCGCTGGAGCGGGTGGCCGTCGCGGGCGCGGCGGGCATCGAGTACATCACGCCGCACGTCCAGCGGATGCAGCCCTGGGCCGGCGGGCGGTGCCGGGTGCTCGTGATCACGCAGAAGAACAGCCGCCAGGCCGTCGAGCTGGCGCAGCGCGGCGACCTGGAGTGGCACGTGGTCAGCGGCGACGAGCCCCGGGCCGCTGAGAAGGTCCGCGACGAGTTGGGGCTGCACAAGTTCGATTGCATCCTCATCGGGGCCCAGACGCACGTCAGGAACGAGAAATGGGGCTGGACGGACCTGCCGGGCACCCGCGAGCTGGCCAAGGCGATCCGCAGCGGCGTGGGGCTGGTGTACGTCAACCCCACCGGCCTGACGCGGGGCATGCAGTTGGTCATGGGCGCCTCCGGCGGCGGCGGACGCGGGCGGGAAGCCAAGCTGCAAAAGGCGGCCGAGCACCCCATCGCCAGCGGGGTGCCCGTCGACGCCCTGCCGCCCATCCGGCCGGGCGGGTACACCCTCGCCGAGGGCAACACCGCCGTCCTGACCGCCGGCGGGCAGCCGGTGATCGGCGCGTTCGAGAAGGACGGCCGGCGGGCCGTGCTGCTGAGCTTCGGGCGGGGCGCGGAGCTGATCTGGCGGGTCCGCAGGCCCCAGGATGCGCGCCTCCCTGTCTGGGAGCGG
Source organism: uncultured Planctomycetaceae bacterium (assembly GCA_964575155.1). GTDB lineage: Bacteria > Planctomycetota > Phycisphaerae > SM23-33 > SM23-33 > CAZNSB01. The sequence goes on from CAZNSB010000034.1 coordinate 15,030, forward strand.
CAGTGGTCGCTCCTGCTCAAGGCCGTCGTCTGGGCGGGCAAGCGCCAGACCGGCGCCGTGGTGAGCGCGTCGGTTTCTCCCCGGCTGTCGCGGGCGGACCTCGCCGGCGCGAAACTGACCGTCTCGATCGGCGGCGAGAAGGCCAAGGCGGCCCACAAGCTCCACGCCGTCTTCCGCAGCCGGGGCCTCACCGGCCATGCCGTCACCGCCGATGCGGCCGGGCAGGTCGCCCTCGCCATCCCGCCGGCACTGGCCGCCGGCGAGAACGAGGTGGACGTGACCGTCCAGGACGCCGGCGGCAAGGTCCTTGGCTGGGCGACGAGCGTCTTCCGCATCCGCCCGGAAGGGTCGATCGGCAAGATCGCGCTCGCTCCGGAGAAGGACGTCTACCGCCCCGGCGAGACGCTCACCGCGACCGTCCCGGGCAGGGCCGACGCCGCCGGCCTGACGCTCCGCGCCGCGCTGGCCGACAACCGCGGGCGCGTCGTCTGGCGCCAGCAGCGCCCCGTCAAGAAGGGCGAGTTCACCGAGACCTTCACGTTCCCCGCCGACGGGCTGCTGACGAAGGTGGGTCGGCTGGAGGTGGCGCTGGCGGCGAGAGGCCACGTCGAGGCCCGCGCCGAAACCGTCTTCTTCGTCCGCCGGAAGTTCGTGTGGGACAACTACGAGCCGGTGATCTGGCTGACGCGGGGGCACGTGCGGTGGCACTACGACGTGGACTACTTCCGCCTGCTCAACGACGTGATGTGGGTGAACAACGGCTGGAGCGCCGGCTTCCACCCTCGCGGCATGGCCTACGACCAGATGGTCCACGGAGGCTTCGACGGCGTCGGGAAGGAGAGCCTGCATTGCTTCAGCATGAACCACAACTGGATGGAGGCGACGTTCGGCCTGCGGCAGAAGAACTTCCTCAAGACGCGGGACGTCCGCTGGCTGTACCGCACGCCCATCGACCGGCGGACGGGCAAGCCGATGGACCGGCCCGACTATTCCAGGCTGCCGTTCGGAGATGATCCCTACAACAGCTACTTCCCGCTGGACGATCCGGGCTACCAGGAGTGGACCCGGCGGAAGATCGCCGACAAGGTCAGGCGCGTCCGCCGGTTCGACCCGATCAGCTACGACCTGATGGACGAGGCGTCGTACACGAGCTACGCCCGGGCGCTGGACTTTGACTTCTCCCCGGTCTCGCTGAAGCATTTCCGGCTGTGGCTCCAGGGGCAGTACGGTGCGCTGGCCAAGCTCAACGCCGAGTGGGGCACTGATTTCAAGAAGTGGGACGACGTCACCCCCATGCACATCCACCAGGTCCGCAACCACGCCAAGGGCATGAAGCTGCCCAGCTACGCGCCCTGGGTGGACCACCGCAAGTACAACGACCTCATCTTCAGCCGGTACGTCAAGCTCTGCTCCGACGCCGCCCGCACCGTCGACGGCGACGCCCACGTCGGCATCGGCGGCGGGCAGCGGGCAAACCCCTACGGCGGGTGGGACTACTGGCTGGTGACCAACCATCACACCTGGATCGAGAACTACGGCACCGCCACCAAGGAGTACATCCGCTCCTTCAACACGCCCGACCGGCGCCTGAAGGCCTGTCCCGGCTCGGGCGTGTGGTACGGGCTGATGCACGGGTGCAGCGGGTTCTACCGGTGGGTGGACTACGGCCACCTGCGGAACGACTTCTCCCTGCTGGCTCGCGGGAAGGCCACCGCCCGCCAGCTCCAGGCGGTCCGCGGGCGCGGGTTCGGAAAGCTCTTCCTCAAGGCCACGCCCGTCGACGGCCCCATCGCCGTCCACTACTCCCACCCCACCGTCCAGCTCGCCTACGCCCTGGCCCGGGGCGACGAGCACGGCGGAGGCGTCTCCGCCAACGCCCGCCTGGGGGCCTACCACCTGCTCGAGGAAATGGGCTACCAGCACAAGTTCGTCGCCTACGCCCAGGTCGAGACCGGCGAGCTGCTCAAAAAGCCCTACCAGCTCATGATCCTGCCCGAGTCCATCGCCCTCTCCCGCGCCGAGGCCGAGCAGCTCAAGAAGTTCGTCCAGGCCGGCGGCGTGCTGCTGTGCGACCGGGAGACGGGCGAGTGGACCGATCACGGCCGGAAAAGGGCCAAGACGGTGCTGGAGGAGTACTTCGGCGTCGATCCCGCCCGGCCGGCGGAAAAGAAGCTCGGCAAGGGCTGGCTGGTGTACCTCAACAGCGACTTCCCCAGCCGGTACTGGTCAGACCGCAACAGCAAGCCGGTCGGGGAGTACTGGAAGACGATGGGCGCGGCCCTGGCCAAGGCGGGGCTGCCGGCGCCCCGGGCACGGGTGTACTCGGGGGCCGAGCCCGCGCGGCGGACGGAGATCCGCTACTACAGGCTTGGCCGGATCGCCTATCGCATTGTCGCCGCCGAGCTGCCCGGGACGTACCGGTTCAAGACCGCCTCGGGCGGGCATCTGTACGACATGCGCACCGGCCGGCATGCCGGCACCACGGGGGCGATTGAGGTTCCCGCCGAGGCGGGCGTCCCGGCCCTGGTGGCGGTCTCGCCGTACAAGATCGAGTCGGTCGCCGCCGCCGCCGACAAGGCGACCGTCCAGCCGGGCCAGCCGGTCAAGATCACCGCCAAGGTCCAGGCCTCCGAAAAGCCGGACCTGCACGCGCTGAACTTCCGCGTGTACGCACCCGAAGGCGCCGAGCGGCGCCACTACGGCGACACCCTCTTCGGTGCCGGCGGGGCGACGCTGACGATCCCCACCGCCCTCAACGAGGCCGCCGGGAAGTGGACCGTCAAAGTGACCGACTTGGCCTCCGGCGTCACCGGCGAGGCCACCTTCGAGGTAAAGTAGGGGCGGGGCGCGTAGGGCGTGTCGGGTATCCGTGAACAACTCGTCGCCGCCCGGAACCAGACGCCGGAGGTCTTCCCGGACGCCGAGCCGGCCGGCTGGCGGCGCGTGGCCGACGCCGCCGTCGAGGGCGTGCTGCTGTTCTACGGCGCCGAGCCCGTGACCGTCGGGCGGAGGGGCATCGACTGGTCCGGGGCGCACCTGAGGCACCAGGAGTGGCCGGCGCAGCTCAACCGGTTCAACCAGCTCGCTCCCCTGCGATGGGCGTACCGCCGCACCGGCGAGGAGAGATACCCCCAGGCCGCCCGCGACTACATCGAGGACTGGCTCGACTCGCGCGACCCGTACCCGCCGGAGGCGGGCGGAGGGCCCGCGGCCGGGGAAAGCACGCTGAACGCGGCGGTCCGGCTGGGGGGGCTGCAACACGCCGGCTGGCTGGGGGCGCTGGGTGACCTGATGGGATCGGCGGCCTTCGACGAGCCCTTCGCCCGGCGGATGGTCGCCAGCATCGAGTGGCAACTCGATTGGCTGGCGGCCAACCTGCCGGGGCGGGGGAACTGGCGCATCGCCGCGCTGGACGCGATGTTCTCCCAGGCCTTGCGGCTGCCGGGTCGGCTGGGCAAGCACCTCGCCCCCGCCGCCGAGGGACTCAACCTCGAGTTCGCCGACCAGATCCTCGATGACGGCGCCCACGTCGAACGCAGCGGGGGATACCACGACTGGATGTGCCGCGTCTTCCTGAAGCTCTGGCGGCTGTCGCGGCGGCGGGCGGAGCTGGGGCTGTCGCTTGATCCGGCCCGCGTCGCCCGGATGCACGCGTACACGCTGCATCACGTCAAGCCCAGCGGCGCCCTGTGCGGTTTCAACGACGCCCGCGGGGCCTTCCGGACCGGCCCCGCGGGCCCGCCCGCCCTGGCGCGGACCCTCCAGGCCCACCGCGCCCTGCTCGCCGAGGCAGGGCAGGCAGAGGAAATCCCGACCACCGCCTTCTTTCCTTCCGCCGGGCACGTCTTCTACCGCACCGGGTGGGGCCCGGAGGACCTGTGGTGGGCCTTCGACGCCGGGGCCTTCGGCGGCGGGCACACGCACCTGTCCCGGCTGAGCGTGGAGCTGCACAACGGCCGGCGAACCACGCTGCCGGACCCCGGCATCTTCGATTACGAGATGTCCAACCCGTTCGCCCCGGCGGGGAAGTCCACGGCCGGGCATTCCACGATGAACGTGGGCCTCGGCAACCAGGCCGACGTGGACGCCCGGCTGGTGCGGGCGATCGAATTGCCGGGCGCCGTCGTCGTCCAGGGCCGATACCAGGGCGGCTACTGGTCCGAGCCGTTCAAGTGGCGCTTCGAAGCCGGCCGGGGACGCGGGTGCTTCGGCACCCACGACCGCACCGTCGTCTGGCTGAAAGACCGCGCCATGATCGTCCTGGACGTCCTCGCCCACGATCCGACCGACAGCGCCTACCTGCACTGGGTCAGCGACGACGTGGCCGTGCGCTTCGAGCCGGGGCGCCTCCGGCTGACCACGGCCGACGAGGCCGGCAACGTGTGCATCCAGGTCTGCCCGGTCTGCGGCGACGAGGTCTGGGCGGAGGTCCATCGCGGGCGGAAAGACCCTTATCTGGGGTGGGTGGCGGGCCCCCGGCCCGGGATCGCGGTTCCGGCCCCGCTTCTCCAGTGCCGCTTCGACGGACCGGGGGGGGGGTCCGGCACGGTATGGACGGAGTGCGCGACGGTGATCGTGCCGTTCTTCGGCC
>CAZNSB010000035.1:0-5562 GCA_964575155.1 uncultured Planctomycetaceae bacterium
GATCGTGAACCGCATCAGGCAGGCCAATGAGGACGCCAACCCCGGCCTGCTCCGAAACGTCGGGCTGGTGGTTGTCGACGAGGCCTACGTGGACTTCGCCGACGGCGACGCCCTGCACCTGGCCCGGGAGTTCGACAACGTCATCGTCCTGCGGACGCTGTCGAAGGGCTACTCGCTGGCGGGCCTGCGGGTGGGCTTCGCGGTCGGGGCGGCGGCCCTGCTGGAGGGGCTGTGGAAGGTCAAGGACAGCTACAACGTGGACGCCGTCGCCGCGGCGGTCGGCGCGGCCGCCTTCGCCGACCAGGCACACAAGATCGCCAACGCCGAGAAGGTCAAGGCCTCGCGCGCGAGGCTTCTGGCCGGACTGGCGGAGCTTGGCTTTCGCGTCTGGCCGTCTGAGGCCAACTTCCTTCTGGCCCGCCCACCCGCCGGCGATGCCGAAGGCGTCTATCAGGGCCTCAAGGCGAAGGGAATCCTCGTCCGATACTTCAAACAGCCACAATTGGAAGACAAGATCCGCATTACCGTCGGCACGGATGAGCAGAACGCCGCCGTGGTGGCGGCGCTGTCGGGACTATCGAAATGACCGCGTAGGCCGGAGCAAAGGCCCCAAGGGCCGACGCCCCTCCGGGGCTCTGCCCCAGCCTACAGCTACAGCGCTTCAGGATCATATGAGCAACCGCAAGGCCACGATCCAGCGCGAGACGAAGGAGACGCGGATCGAGCTTTCCCTCGACCTGGACGGGACGGGCAAGGTCGATGTGACCACCGGCGTGGGGTTCCTGGACCACATGCTCGATCACATCGGCAAGCACAGCCTCACCGACCTGACGGTATCTGCCGGCGGCGACGTGCACGTGGACGACCACCACACCGTCGAGGACGTCGCCATCTGCCTGGGCGAGGCGATCAGGCAGGCCCTGGGCGAGAAGGCGGGCATCCGGCGCTACGGGTCGGCGTCGGTGCCGATGGAGGAGGCCCTGGCCAGCGTGGTGGTGGACCTCTCCGGCCGGGCGGCCGTGGTCTTCAGCGTCCCGTTCACGGGCGAGAAGATCGGCAGCTTCGACACCCAGCTCGTGGAGGAGTTCTTCCGCCGGCTGGGGACGGTCGCCGAGATGAACCTGCACGTGAACGTGCCCTACGGCGGGAACGACCATCACATCGCCGAGGCGATCTGCAAGGCCTTCGCCCAGGCCCTCCGCGCCGCCAAGGCCGTCGACCCCGACCGCCCCGGCGAGGTGCCGTCCACCAAGGGGACGCTGTAGGGCCCGGGGAGGCTGGCCATGTGGGAATGGAAACTGACTCCGCTGGAGCTGGCGTTCGTGCTGCTGGCGGTTCTCTTGCTGGTGGGCATCTGGGCGTCGATCCTGCGAAAGGCGGGCTACTCGGCGTGGTGGGCGCTGTTGACGCTGCTCCCGCCGGTGGGGCTTCTGGTGCTGATCCTCCTGGCGGTGTCGGACTGGCCGGTCCGCCGGAAGCTGAGGGAGCTGCGGGTCCGCCATGGAATCGCCGACGATGAGGAGCTCCAGGTCTACCTCAGCGAGGGCTGCCGGCTCGATCGCAGGGGCGAGTTCGCCGAGGCCATGGTCAAGTACCAGGAAATCGCCACCCGCTTTGCCGACCGGCCCGCCGGCCGGGACGCCAGGAACTACATCGTCTCCCTTCGGGCGAAGATGGATCGCGCCGAGTGAGGCGCCCCCGCAGGTTGCCAGCCGGCGCTCAGGGTTCCCGCAACGCCCCGATGCCCCCTCCTCCGACCCGGCAAAGTGCTTGCTGATGTCCAGGATCGTGATAGAATCAGTGGTAAGGGCCGCGACGGCCGCGCGCCGGAGTGCATCTGAATATCCGTGATGAATGGGTCATCAGGGCAGCCGTGATTGACGCCGCCCGCGCTCGGCCGGAAAGCCAAGCGATAGGGACTGACAGGGACTGCCATGTGTCCTGAGCGTCGCACGCTGAAGGCTCCCGCCCGCCCCGCCGGCGGCTTCACGCTGGTGGAGCTCCTCGTCGTCATCGGCGTTCTCGTCCTGCTGGTCGCCATCCTGATCGTGGCCGTCGCCCGCTCGCGCGAGTACGCCGTCGACGCCCAGTGCAAGTCGAACCTCCGCCAGCTCTGGGAGGTCCTCCACGGCGGCGAGGGCGTGGCCCTTCCCGAGGCGGTGAGCTGGATCTACTTCGTCCGCGAGAACTCCGCCGGGTCCATCCTCACCTGCCCCAAGGACCATGACACCAGCAAGCTCACCACCACCGGCGACGTCGTCGCCGTCGCCCCCCCGCCGTCCGTCCAGCTCGACGTCACCGGCGACAAGATCTGGGCCTTTCCCGAGAAGCAGGGCATCGTCCTGCCCGCCGACCTCGCCGTCAGCGCCTCGGCGCCGGGGACCTACGCCGCCGGTGCCTCCGGCGCCCCCGTCCCCGCCGGCACCCTCGTCGACAGCTTCTTCCTCCACAACCACAGCGGCCGCGGCATCGGGGGGGTGAGCTTCACCGCCAGGATCCTCGGCGTCCTCTTCGACGCCTCTCGCCTCTACGCCTCCGAGGGCCTTCTCGGACGCCCCGGCACCAGCTACCCCTACCTGGCAGGCGGGTGGGACAACTTCGAGCGGGGCTTCGAGGCCAACCAGCCCGACAACATCGTCCTCCACGCCGACATGCACTCCCTCACCATCAACATGGGCAGCGGAGGCTCCTGGGTCGACCAGGTCCGCGTCGTCACCGCCCCCGGCGGGGGCCTCAACTACAGCTACGGCATGAACGACCGGCTGGGGCTGAGCCCGCCCCCCGACCGCATCGTACTCGTCGAGTACCAGATGTTCATCGTCTCCCCGGACGCCCCTTCGGAGCTCTTCGACCGGAACCTCGCCCCCCGCCACCTGGGCAAGGCCAACGCCGTCTTCTCCCACGGCGGCGTCCGGGGCTTGCCGCCGGAGGACCTCTGCCCCCAAACCCACCCGGAGCTCTGGGGGCTCTAGCCCGGAAAGGCATTCACCGCTGAGATCGCGGAGAGCGCAGAAGGAAATCTCTTTTCGGAAAAAACCTTACGGCGGCGGGTGGCACGGCTTGCTTGCCAAGCCGTGTTCCGAAAAAGAGCTACACTGGCTGCGAGCAACCGGCGTGCCGCAGGCAGGTGGCACCCGAAACATGGGTTCTGAAGCAGCTTCTACGCCGACATCCAGGGAAGGATCTCGAAGCGGGCCCACACGTACAGGGTCACCAGCGCGAAGAGGACGGCGAGGGCGCCGATGATCCGCCCCGCGAGGGACATCTCCTGGGAGTAGGAGGTTCCCCGGCCTCGGGCGACGTCGCGTTTGGCCCAGACGCCAAGCACCAGGGCGGCGACGCCGCAGACGACCGCCGGGACCACCAGCGGGTAGCACCACGTCGCCACGATCGCCAGCACCAGCGAGGCGTAGGCCTTGGGCGATTCCTTCGGCAGCGCCATGTCCGCCGGGAAGCCCCCCGGACGCGTCCCGCCCGCCCCGGCCCCGGCTGCCGACCAGCGGGCAAAGCCCATCTCCCAAAGCTCCTGGGGGCTCAGCCCGCGGTTCCGCGCGTCCCGCCGGTGCAGCCGGCTGTCGTACCCGCGCCGCCGGCCCGGATCCGAGAGGAACCGGTACGCCTCCATCAGCTCCCGGAACTTCCGGGCCGCGTACCCCTTGCTCCCACGATACCGGTCCGGGTGATACTTCAACGCGCCCGCGTGAAAGGCGCGCCGGATCTCATCCTGATCGGCGTACCGTGATACGCCGAGGACCTCGTAGTAGTCGCGCCGCTGCGCCATGTCTCCACGCCCTCAGGCAAAGACACTTCTGCGGGCAGGCGGCTTCCGCCTCCGAACCTCCAACCAGCCCGCAGTATATCATAGTCCCCCGCCGGCGCCCACGGCGAAGTTTTTTTCCCTTGGGTGCGGCGGGGGGCCTACCCGCCGGCGGCGAAGTCCGAAGGTGGGGCTTGCCCCTTCGGGGCGGCGTCCCAGCCTGCGTCTCTACCCGCCGGGGGCGAAGAGGCGCCTGGCGGCGGCGAGGCTGCACCGCTGGTACCTTGCGTAGGCGGCGGCGGCGGCGTCGCGGGTCTGGCGGGGGGTCTGCCCGGCGGCCCAACTGCGAATGACGGCATCGAGGGTGTAGGCCTCGGGCGCCATCAGGCCGGTGGTGGTGATGAGCGGCTTGCAGGCGGCTCGGCGCAGGGGCGGGAGGAAGTACGCCCGGCTCTTGCAGGCCAGGACGACGGCGCAGGCGGGGTTGGGCGGGCCGGCGTTCTGCGGAAGCGGCTCGACCCGCACGTCCATCAGCCCGTTGTGGCCGACGAAGCAGACCATGTCTGCCCACCCGCCGGCCTGGAGGGCGGGGACCTCCGGCGGGGGCATGGGGACTCTCAGGAGGTGCCGGCCGGCGGCGGCGTGGAAGAAGTCGGCTAGGGCGGACCTCATCCTGGCGCCGTCATAGGCGTCGGCGACCACGTAGACCCGCCGGCGGAGTGCCTTGCTCCGGAAGACGGCGCGGTCGAGGACGTGTCCCCGGCGGAGCGGGCGCGCGGGTCTCTCGATCCAGTGCGGCGACTTCCTGAAGAAGGTCTTCACGCCGTACATCGCGCCCCAGTAGAGGTTGCCCGCCGGATCCTGCCCGTTGCCCAAGGCCGCCGGGACCGGCACGATGCCCTGGCTGCGGTTGTCGGCGAGGGCGACGAAGACGTGCACGACCCTGTAATCGCGGGGCTCTCGGGCGCCCTCGCGTGCCCTCGCCGGGCGCGTCGCCCCGGCGGGGCGGGCGCGCTCTGCCGGGCGGGAGCGGCCGGGGGGCGCCCGGCCCCGGCAGCCGGCGCCGACCATGCAGGCCAGCGCCAGCAGGACGAGATGCGGCGAGCCGGTTCGGTTCATTCCTTCCCCGTCAGTCTGGCCCCTCGGGCGTGGCCGGAGGCGTTGCCCGAGACGTCCACCGCCTGGACGGTATACCATCCCGGCGGGCACGTGGCGGCCGGCAGCTCGAGCTGATCCTTCGTGGCGACGGCGACGGGCCTCCACTTCCCGCCGTCGTGGTGGAGCAGCTCGTAGTGCCCGACCATCACGTTGTCCTTGGCCGGCGAGAAGTGGAACGTGACCTTGTCATTTTTCCGCTTGGCCGAGAGCGGCCCCGGCGGCGTGGGCGCGGCCATGTCCTTCCCCCGCCACATCACCGCCCACCCCAGCTCCAGGAAGCCGCCCTTGGCGAGCTTGCCGGCCAGGTCGATGCGGAAGCCCCTGTACCGCTGCTGCCGCGGGGCCGGCCGGCGGGTCCGCCGGCAGACCATGCCCTCGATGTCGAAGCGGGCGACGTTCCACTCGCCGGCGGACGTGGGCGGCAGGCTGGCCTGGTGGCTCTTGCCGTAGCGGCGGACGAGGCGGAAGCCTGCCAGGGGCAGCCTGGACAGGGTGGTCTCTCCGTCGCCCCGGCCGGGGGCCTTCGCTGCGGCGTTCCGGCGGGTGCCGACGACGGTGACGGCGCCCGGCCGGCATTCGGGCGCGATCGTGCCGAGGCCCTCGATCACCACGCCGGGCTGGTCGGGGTTGCAGCGATAGGCGATCGC
>CAZNSB010000035.1:5572-16621 GCA_964575155.1 uncultured Planctomycetaceae bacterium
AGCTGGGTCCGGGGCCGCACTTCACGAGAAAGCCCCGCTCGTTCTCGATGCGGAGATAGTCCTCCTGCCCCGCCGGGCCGTCCCCGCCTCGCAGCTCTCCGCCGTCGATGCCCTCGCGGTCGTCGAGGAAGTTCTGACGGAAGAGGATCATGACGGTCTCGACGGCATCGAGGGCGTCGTGGACGGCCTTGGGGTCGAAGGGCCGGCCGATCTCCTCCAGCAGGGCCACCCCGAAGCGCTTGGGGGTGAGGTTGCTGGTGGCGTAGGTGGGCGAGAAGGAGACGTCCAGGGCGGGGGTCTTTCCCCGGCGGGGGCGGTAGCGGTGGAGGTTCACCCGCCACAGCGGCGGGGTGATCCACCCCTTGATCCGGGCGTCGCCGGCGGGGGCCCGCTCCAGCCCCAGCCCCGCCAGCGGCATGGACAGCACCACCGTCCAGCCTTCCTTGTCTTTGAAGACGTGGGTGTCCGCGCCGCTGTCCCAGTGCTCCTGGCTGGCGTGGTCGGCGTCGTAGAAGCTGTTGGCGGCGTTGATCACGAAGAGGTGGTAGTTGGCGATGTGGGTCGGGCCGGGAAGGATCAGGATCTGCGTGCTGTCGCCCTGCCAGACCTTTCCGTCGCGGGGGACCTTCGGGGCCGACACCGACGCCATGTCCGGGTCGAGGCAGCGGATCGCGGCGTAGAAGCGCTTCCCGTCGCAGGCGAGGTGGCCGATGGTCTTGATCGGCGGGCCCTTGACGGACCGGTCGTCGTCCCAGGTCAGCGTCAGCGGCTCACTCCAGCCGGCGACCTCCGGCGCCTTGTCGAGCTTCGGCGGGCGCTTGAGCCTGGGCACGGTGGTGCCCGGCACCCGCAGCCGGCGGGCGATCTTCGCCAGCGCCTCCCGGGCCGTCTTGTCGGCGGCGAGAACCCGGCCGCAGGGCGCCGACAGGCAGATTGCCATCGTGACGCAAGCGCCGGAGAGTGTCTTCATCGTAACTGGCCTGCCCTTCTGATCCCGGCCTGCCGGAGCGACTTCGGCGAGATATCCTGGTAGCAAATTCACATCGTAAGTGCAACGGGACGTGAAAACAAACGACACCGCGAAAGGACTCCAGTAGGTTGAGAATGTGCTCAATCCCCTGAATGCAGTCCCTTGAATTCCGGGCAGGCCGAGGCCACGGCGGCGAGGAACGCATTGGCCTTCTCGACGGCCCGACGCGCGCTGTCAGCAGGAACCTGTGCAATGCCACCGTAGTCGCCGGTCTCGCGCAGGTCCATCAGGAAGTCGTAGTCCTTGCCCGCTTCCCTGCCCAACAGCCCCGGCTGGACCAAATGGCGATGGAGAGCGGCCCGAAGAGAGGAGTGCTTCGTGAACATCTGGCCTCGCAACCCAAACAAGGCCGTCAAGGCGTGAAAGGCCCCGTAATAAGCCCGCGAGGCCGCCGAATCGGGATCGGTTTCCACGAGTTTTCGGGCCGACTCCAACGCCCGCCTGGCACGGTCCCATTCGACGGCCGCGAACTCTTTCATGCCGCGGTGCCCTCCCTGTGGGCTTCGCGGTAGAGCGGGCAATCGACCGTCTCGTACTCCCTGGCCGAGACGGGCTTGGCGCTGATCCGCCGGCCGATCTCCAGCGACAGCGGGTAGAGGGCGTCCAGGTTCGTCTCCAGGTCACGGCCGTAGTCGATCGGCTCTTCGAGCAGCACCAGCACGTCGACGTCGCTGTCCTGCCCGGCCTCGCCCCGGGCCTCGGACCCGTACAGGACCACTCCGCGCAGACGGCTGCCGTGGGCTTGCTTCAGCCGGCTCTTGATCTCGTTCAGTAACTCGATCGCGGTCACGACAGAACCCTTTCGCTCACGAACGTCGCTCATTGTACATGCAATCGAGCCAGTTGGCAACGCAGCGCGGAGGCCTATCCGCCGCGGCAATTCTTGAACTTCTTGCCGCTGCCGCACGGGAAAGGATCGTTTCGGCCGATCTTGCCTGGGCTGTGGAATGACCCGCCACCGATGATCCGCTACCGGCTTGACAACGACTTGCTCATGGATGTCCCCTGATAACCCCGCGACACCACGCGTGCGATTCTGACCATGAGCAAGCCAAACTACGGCCGCACAGGCCCAATGTCAGCAGAAAACCATATGATGTCCCCGGATTCAAGTGATGTCCCCGGATTCAAGGTCACGGCCGTAGGTGGTAGGGTGGGACGAAGTCCCACCTTTTCCGGCTATTTCTCCGCCAGGCGGATGACGCCGTCGAAGTCGATGGGGTCGGGCGGGCTGTCGATGGCCTGCTCGCAGAAGCGCAGGTAGACCCTCGCGGGCTCGTCGTCGGTGCGGGCGATGATGGCGCAGAATCGTTCGCGGGCTTCGTGGAAGTCTCCGGCGGCGTAGCGCTCGACGCCGCCGGAGAAGTCCTCGGCGAGTCTGCGGAGGTCCTCGTCGGCCTGGCCGTCGGCGGCCAGGGGCTCCCATACGACCACCGGCTCGGTCTTGCCGACGACGAGGACCTTTCCCAGCGGCCTGCCGAGCATCGCCGCCCGACCGGCCTCCCACGCCGGGCCGTTCACCAGGATCCGCGTGCCGAAGAACTTGTTGGCGGCCTCGAGGCGGGCGGCGAGGTTGACGGCGTCGCCGATGGCGGTGTAGGCGATCCGCCGGGTGGAGCCCATGTTGCCCACGAGCACCTCGCCGGTGGTGATGCCGACGCGGACGCTGAGGCGGGCGCCGGCGGGCAGGAGCCCGTCGGCCTGGAGGGCGCGGTTGAAGTCGGGGAGGAACTCCTGGCAGTCGATGGCGGCGGCGATGGCGCGGGCGGCGTGGTCGGGCTGGGGGATGGGGGCGCCGAAGAAGGCGAAGACCCCGTCGCCCTCGTACTTGCTCAGGGTGCCGCCGTGGCGGAGCTGGACGATCTCGCCCACGCGGTCGAGGTAGCGGTTGAGCAGGTTCACGGTCCGCTCCGGGCCCAGCCGCTCCGAGAGGGAGGTGAACCCGGCGAGGTCGGAGAAGAGGCTGCTGAGCTGGCGGCGTTCCCCGCCGAGGTTGGCCCGGGTGGGGTCGTCCACCAGCCGGTCCACCATTGCCGGGGAAAGGTACTGCTTGAAGGTGTTGGTGATCTGCCGCTTGTGCCGCTGCTCGGTGAGCTGGCGGTAGGCGGTGACCACGGTGAAGCACACCAGCATGGCCCCGATGGGGCCGACGAGGATCATCCAGTACGTCCACGCCCGCCAGACCATGGTGTCGACCGCCGCGTACCCGATGGCCGTCGTCGCCAGCAGGGCCGCCGCGGAAATGGCGCCGCGCGTGGCGGTGATCCCGGCGACGAAGATCCCGGCGCCCAGCACGAGCAGCCCGGACAGCAGCGGGCCGGACTCGGCCACGAAGTCGTCGGCGAGGATGGTGTTGAGGATGTTGGCGTGGACGGTGACGCCGGGGGTCCGCTTGTGCAGGGGGGTGGGGACGAAGTCGGCGGCCCCGGTGGCCGACGAGCCGACCAGGCAGAGCTTTCCCTCGATCCGCGCCCGCAGCCGGTCCTTGGCCTCTTCCAGCCGACGTTGCAGCTTGGCGTTTTCGGCTTCGAAGGCGCGGAGCTCGGCGCGGAGGGCCCGGAGCTGGGTGATCTGGGGGGCCTCGTCGGGCGAGGGGTCCCCGGCCAGGTAGAACGAGTCGAGCTCTTCCACCATCACCTTCCCGAGCTGGCGGAGCTTCCCGTCCAGTTGGCGCTCTCGTTGGGCCAGCTCGACGGGTTCGGGGGGCGCGGCGGCGGGCTCGAACAGCAGCGCCCGGTGCCGGGCCCAGCGGGCGTCGGCGAGCTTGGCCCAGACGGCGTCGGCCTCGGCGAAGCACTCCCGGTCCTCGCTGCGGCGGATGAGATCGAGCATCTTGATCCACCGCCAGCGTACGCGGTCGGTGTTGGCCTGGAGGGCCTCGCGGGCCCGCCAGACGTCCTGGGCGGCGACGGCGGAGATGTGCTGCCGGCGTCGCCCCCGGCACCAGTTGATGAGCATGTATCCGCGCCGGTCGACGGGGATCCTCCGGGTGAAGCCGTCGGGGCAGGAGATGACCACGGCCCGCTCCTCCGCCGAGAGGCCGTACTGCCCGCCGTGCGTCTGGGCCAGGGTCTCGCCGGCCAGCACCAGCGCCAGTTGCGGGAAGACCCCGCGGTCCGTCTTCACCAGCAGCGGGATGCGGCGGACGACCCCGTCGGCGTCGGGCTCGACGGTGACGAACCCGGTGTGGCGGATGACCCTCGCGAACGTGATCAGCGGCGGCACCGCCCGGGCGGCGGGCATCTGGAGATTCGCGAAGCTGCCGGCCGGCAGCGCGAACCGCTCGATGACGGCCAGCGCCCGCTGGCGGAGGTATGCCCGGCTGAGGATCTCTTCGTTCTCGCTTCCCGGTTCGCGGCGGCCGAAGAGCTTCTGGCAGACCCGGCGCCTGGAGAGGTCGGGCTCCTCGCGGAGGCACGCCCGGATGCGGCGCTCGAGCCCGCGGGCCTTGCCGGTCGCCATCGCCTGTTCGACCTGGGCCAGCGGCGGGGTCAGCTCGGCGGCGGCTGCGGCGCGGGTGATGGCCGGACGCGTGGTCACCATGCGGGCCAGGGTCTCCACCAGCTCTTGGTGCGGGTCCGGGCGGGGCGGACGGACGATGTCCACGTGCATGGCCAGGAACAGGTTGCGGTACCTCGCCAGCACGTCACCCAGCTCGATGTCGTCCACCACCAGCACCGGCGGGGCCTGCGGGTTCAGCACGTCGGTGCCCTCGGCCGTGTAGAGGTCCGTCTGACCCTCCTTGACGAACCGCGGCGCCTGCGGATGGGGCAGGAGGATGTCGAGCATCACCGAGCGGGCGCCGCAGTGGGCCAGCGTGTCGATGAGCTGCGCCAGCCGGCGCCTCGGCCAGGGCCAGCGCCCGATCTCCTCCAGGGCCTTGTCGTCCAGCTCCACGTGGACGATGTCGCTGCGGGCCGAGATCGTCGGGAGGGCGTTGAACTGGAAGTCCAGGACCTTCAGCTCCGCCAGGCGGACCGCGTCGGTGCGGTGGAAGGCCAGGGCGATGAGGGTGGCGGCCAGGCCCAGGCCGACGCCTCGCCCGGCGTGGCGGAGTTTGGAGGATTGGGCTGCCATGACCGGCAATGTAGCCCGCCGGCGCCGGCCCGTCCAGCCCCCGCCCGCGGGGGATCAGTCGCCCAGCCCGGTGTCCAGGCCGGGCATTTCCACGTCCATGCGGCAGATCGGCCCAATGGGCTTGATGATGTTGCTGCCGCCCTGCTGGCCAGCGATGAAGCCGATGATTCCCCGCCCGCCGCTGAGGTTCAGCAGCGCGCGGTTGTCGCTGCTGGCGGCGCCCAAGGGGCACAGCCCGGCGTTGAAGGCCTGCTGGAGCATGCCGATGGCCTGGTCGAAGCGGTTGTTGGTGCCCTCCCCGCCGACGAGGTTGCGGGTCTTGGCCCCGCTCTGCGCCTGGGAGCTGCCGAAGCCCCAGTATGCCTGGAAGCCCATGTCCCCGGTGTAGCTGGCGTCGCCCCCGCTGCCGGTGACCGCCAGCGTCGCCACCGGGGTGGTCACGGTGAAGTCGTTGGGTCCCCTGGCCCGCTCGACCGTCGTCCGCATGGCCCCGTACTTCAGCCCCAGCCTGGTCTTGGTCACCTTGCCTTCCTTGCGGAACTCGGCGATGCCCATCTTGGTGGCGCGCTTGATCTCGACGGTGGAGTTGTCGGCAAAGGCCAGCACCACCCGGGTGCGGAAGCCGGTGCGGATGACGGTCTTCTCGTCGAGCTTCTCGCCGACCTTCAGGGCCACCCACTTGGCCTTCTCGCCCCCAACGAGCTTCTGGGCCGTGCCGGTCAGCTCCTTGACGGTGACGGTGAGCGGCTCGGACTTGGGCTGATCGGGTTTGGGCTTGGCCTGCTTGTCGGTCTTGGGCTGCTTGTCGGTCTTGGCCTGCTTGTCGGGCTTGGCCTTCTTGTCAGGCTTGGCGGGGGGGGCCTGGGCCGGCGCGGACCCGGAGAGAACCCCGACGGCGATCAGGCATGCGCACCACCGCAGGGGGCGGTTCATTCCGTTCCCTCCTCTTTCTTCATGACGGCCGAGACCTTCCCGGTCTGCCGGAGCTCGTCCGCCCGTGCGAGAATGGCCACGTACTCCATCCCGGTTACCATGTTATACGAGGGGCCTTCCGTCATCAGGCCGCGGTACTGCAACTCTTTCAGGCAGTATCGCTGGCTGGGCCCGAACAAGGTCAGCGTCAGCCCGCCGGTCATGTGGCAGGCCTGATAGACCATGTAGGCCACCTTGCCCCGGGTGACGGGGGAGTCTGCCCGCAGCCGCCACCGCCCGCTGACGATCCCCCGCTGGCGCAGGAAGGCGACCGCCTCGGCGAAGGTGGTCTTCTCCTGGCGCTCGAGCAGGAGCAGGATTCCGGCGGCGGCGTCGGCCTCGGTGACGGAGGCGCCGGAGGCGATGCGGTCGAGGTATTCCGCCGAGTCCGTCCCGCCGACGGAGACGTCGCCCTGCTCGATCACCGGGGGGGCGGCGACCCGGCAGGCCGGCAGGGCCGCCGCCAGCAGCGGCAGCGCCATGATGATCCACGCGTGCTTCATGATGCCCGTCTCAAAAGCTGTAGGTCAGGCCGGTGTAGAAGAACTGCCTGGCGTTCTTCTGTTGGAAGGCCGCGCCCGGCTGAAAGACGCCATAGCGGACGGTAAGGGACACGTCGGAGGTGACGCGCCAGTTGCAGAAGACGTCCCATTCCCATCCGACCCAGGTGGACCCCTGCGTGCCCATGATGTCGGAGATGGCGCCGTCGGAGCGGTCCTTGGCGTAGAAGTACACCTTCGAGCCGATCTCCATCTTCCGCAGCAGCCGGAAATCCTCCAGCGGGAAGCCGCTGACGCCGAACTGGAAGATGTGCAGGTTGGACACCCTGGGGGCGAAGGTCAGCCCGGTGTCGCGGAAGCCGAAGGCGTTGAACGCCCGGTCGTTGGTGCCGGCGAGGTTCCCGCCGATGGTGGAGGTGCTGCTGAGCCGGCGGTCCCCGTCGCCGCTGCCGAAGAGGTACTCGAAGGTCACCTTCGGGTGCCGGGGCACGTCGAAGAAGTACTCCAGCAGCAGGTCGAAGGCCATCGCCCGGACGCGCTGGCGGTGCGTGCGGGTGCCCTCGGCAAAGCCGCGCCCGCACTCGAAAACCAGCTCCGTGGCGTAGCGCAGGTTGGGCAGCAGGACGCTGCCGCCGCTGCCGATGCCGAAGTACTGGCTGTCGTACTGGTAGCCCTGCAGCGGCGGCCCGCCGTCCCGGTTGGTGTGGTCTTCCTGGATGAGGAAGTAGGCGTAGGGCTCGTGGCGGTCCAGGCCGGCATACCGGGCCTCGGCGCCGTAGAAGATGCGATCCTGGCTGTCGGCGACGGCGGCGGATTCGTCGATGTTGGCCGTGTCGTGGATGGTCAGCCCCAACAGCCCGGTGAGCTTCCAGTTCCAGAGGTTGACCGTGAAGGTGACCGCGTCCAGGGGCAGGGCCAGCACCAGCGCCGAGCCGATGTCGTAGTAGTCGCGCCCGACCTTCAGGGTAAAGCCCACCGCCGGGTCCTGCCCGGTGCGGTTGCGGACCAGCCGGTTGTAATCGAAGCGGTACCACGCCCTTTCGACCTCCGGCTCGGTGAAGTCGTCGTCGTCCTTCCTGATCTCAGGGTTGTCGCCGCTGTTCCAGTCGTCCCACCCCACAAGCCCGCGGACGTAGAAGGTGTGCACCCCCGCCTCCGTGTACGTCCCCCACAGCCGCAGCTCGTACTGCCGAAGCGTCCGCTCCTGCCCGGCGGCGTCGTCGTCATAGTGGAACAGGGCGAAGCTGAACCACCCGCCCCCGTCCAGGCCGATCTGTCGCGCCGCCGCCTGCTGCTTGTCCAGCTCCACCCGGAGCTGTTCGTCATACACCCGCCGCCCGGCGACGACGGGTTGGGCCAACGCGGGCGGGCACCAAGACACCGCCCCAACGGCCAGCAGGCAACTCAGAAAAACGATGCGGCTGAATGACTTCTCCGGCATGGCCGCCTCGACGATCAAGGATCACCACAACGTGCTTTGGTGAGTATCATGTCGGCAACCGTCGTAAGGAGCAACAGAAAAAAAGCCACGGCAAATTCCACCGGCGTGAGGCCTTTTCGTGGCCCGGCCGGTGGGAACAGGGCCTGCAACCCTGTGCGACCCGACGGGCAGCCGGCCGGTGGGCAAGGAGACTATTCGGGCTCGGGGGGGAGCTCCCTGGGCCCGACATGGATGGTCGGCGGGGCGGTGTGCACGATGAACTGAACCGACTTGGCCAACATGATTTTCCGGCCCGGCCCCGGGACGGACAGGACGCGCAGCCGGCAGACCTTGGAGTTCACCTCGGGGACGGTCCACTTGACGGACTTGCCGAGCTGGAGGTTCTCGGCCACGGTCCGCCACGACCGACCGTTGTTGGGGGAGAACTGAAGCACCACGCGCCCGTGCTTCTGGAGGTCCTTGGGCAGCCAGCTCAGGATGCGAGAGGTCCCCCCCCGGACCAGCACGCCTGACTCCGGCCAGCCTGGCCTCGGCCCGGGCGACCCTTCCGCCTGGGCGATCAGCGGCGAGGGCGGCGCGGGTTTGGGGGGCTGGGGGGGTTTTCCCGGCCCGTCCACGTGGAGGACCTCCGAGAGGCCGAAGCTGACGTTCCCCCCCCGGTCGCGGGCCTCGATGCGGAAGCGCATCACCCCCCCGCCCGCACGGGCCGCCTCGCCCGGGACGGGCACCGTCAACTGCCCCGTCGGCTTCAGCTCCTCCGGGAACCGGCTCCAGGTGATCAGCTCGGGGCGGGGCTCGAAGGTCGTGGACAGCAGGACGCTTTCGGCGACGAGGTTGCGGTCCCGAACGCTCCAGCGGAGCTTCACCGGCTCCTCGACGGAGTAGATGTGAGGCCCGACGACGTTGCCTTCCTCGTCCCTTTCCACCGGCGCAGGCTCGATCGTCAACTGGATCGACGGCGGGGTCGTGTCCACCACGTACACCCGTTGCGGCGCCGCCGGGGCGCCCTTGGGCGGGCTCTGCCCCGGGCCCGTGAACCGCAGCCAGTGCCGCCCGTCGGCCTCGGCCTGGAAGAGGAAATGCGTCTGTTCCACGCCGAAGTACCCGGCCCGTTCCCAGTGATCGCCCTCGTCGAGGGAGCACCAGACGGCGATGCGCGGCTCGCGAGGCACCTGGTAGCCGGCGGGATGCTTCACGAAGAACAGTCTGCCGGACGCGTAGTAGACGGGGATGCCGGCCCCGACGGTCTCGGCCACGGGGAGGTCTTCGCTGGGGCGGTAATAGAACGGGGCGTCGTACGTCCACGAGGGATAATCCTGCGGCGGGTTCCACTTGGGGTTTTCATCCACCAGTTGGCACCCGCCCAGCATCACCAGCAGGGACAGCATGCACGTGGCTGTGCGCACGTTCTTACCCTCGACTGTCGGGCCCTCTCCTACTCCTATAGTATCGGCCCGGACGCCTTCACGCATAAGACCATACAGCCCGCGGACGCAGGCAGGTCTCGACAAAGTCTCCGCCGGGGGTACAATCTAACGACTGAGCAGGCGGCGGTTGAACGGATGTTCTTGCAGTCAAGGATCGAAAGGGCAGGTCCGGTCAGCGGCTGGGGGGCGCGCCGGAGCTGACTTGCCGGGAGCTTCTGAGGATCGCGATGGCCAAACCGAGACGGAGAAGAAAAGTCGGCTCCAAGAAGCGCCGCGAGCGCCGCAACCGCCGCAAGCGGCGCTGAGCGCGCCCGAGGGCGTCGGGGTCCCGCCCGGCAGGCGGCGGCCTGGGCGCATCGTCCACGCCGGCAGCCCCTCAGCTCCAGAGACCGGCAATCTCCGCGCCGCAATCCGGGCACCGCCCCTCGGCGAGCCGGTCCTCACGCACGGTGTAGCCGGTCCGCCGGATCAGCATCGCCGAGCAGGCGGGGCAGAGGGTGCTCTCGTTCTCGTCGCCGGGGACGTTCCCGGAGTAGACGAATCGCAGCCCGGCCTGCCGGCCGATGTTCACGGCCCGGTGGAGCGTGGCCGTCGGCGTGGACGGCGTGCCGTGGTCCCATTGGTAGTCGCTGTGGAACCGGCTGACGTGCCAGGGCACGTCCCGCCCGAGGTCGCCGGCGATGAACCCGGCGATCTCGCCCAGCTCTTGGTCGGAGTCGTTCATGCCCGGCACGACGAGGGTCGTCACCTCGACCCACACGCCCGCCGACACCAGCTCCTTCAGGCACGTCAGCACCGGCTGAAGGCGCGCCTTCATGACGTCCCGGTAGGTTTGGTCGCGGAAGGCCTTCAGGTCCACGTTGATCCCGTCCAGGTACGGTCCGATCGTCCGCACCGCCCCCGGCGTCATGTACCCGTTGGACACGAAGCAGTTCTTGATCCCCTTCTCGTGCGCCAGCTTCGCCGTGTCGTACGCCAGCTCGAAGAAGATCGTCGGCTCGGTGTAGGTGTAGCTGATGGACGCGCAGCCGTTCCGCTCGGCCGCGGCCACCAGCTCCGCCGGCGGCGCCGCCTGCCCGCCGACGATCCGCCCCGTCCGCGGGGCCTGCGAGATCTGCCAGTTCTGACAGAAGCCGCACTGGAAGTTGCACCCAGCCGCCGCCACCGACAGACTCAACGTGCCCGGCAGGAAATGGAACAGCGGCTTCTTCTCGATCGGGTCCACGTGGATGGCCACCAGGGCGTCGTAGTTCAGCGAGACCAGCTTGCCGGCCACGTTCTGCCGCACCCGGCAGATGCCGGTCTTGCCCGGCGCGATCACGCACTCATGCCCGCACAGCCGGCAGCGGACCTTGTCCTCCGCCAGCGGCTCTTGCAGCATCGCCTCGCGTTTCTCGGCCTCGGCGGCGCCCATGATATAAGGATAGCATGCCCGCCCCCCGCCGCCATCGCTGATTTGACGACCCCGCCGGCCAAGTGGTCCGAGGCCTTACGGCAGTTCGGGGGTACGCCACCGTCCGCATGGCCACCCGCCCGTGCCCCTCGGCCAGGACGCCAAGCAGCAGCTCGCAATCGGCCTCGCACTGGAACAGCCGCAGCCGC
>CAZNSB010000035.1:16631-19441 GCA_964575155.1 uncultured Planctomycetaceae bacterium
AAGCCGCACTGGAAGTTGCACCCCGCCGCCGCCACGGAAAGGCTCAGCGTCCCGGGCAGGAAGTGGAACAGCGGCTTCTTCTCGATGGGATCGAGGTGGACGGCCACCAGGGCGTCGTAGTTCAGGCTGACGAGCTTGCCGCCGACGTTCTTCCGCACCCGGCAGATGCCCAGCTTCTCCGGGCCGATCAGGCACTCATGCCCGCACAGCCGGCAGCGGACCTTCTGGTCCGCCAGCCGCTCGTACAGCATCGCCTCGCGTTTCTCGCTCGAAGCCATCGCGGGTTCATTCTATCAGGATTCGCCCCCGTGCGCACAGCCCCGCGCGGGCGGGCAGATACCGCTTGCCGGTCTGCCGGTGCGGGCTTACAATGAGGCCGTCATGCGGCATCGCACGCGAGAATGGGTGTGGCCTGGGCCGGGGTGTTCGCCCGGCGGCGGGCGGGGCATTCCGGCCGGTTAAGGTGACGGGGCGCTGAGCGCCGATAAGGTACTGTAGGCTTCCCAGTTTTGCGGGTGATGCAATGAAACACTACTACCCGAACTTCTCGGACTTCTGCAAGCTCGCCGAGCAAGGCAACACCATTCCCGTGTACCGGCAGCTCCTGGCCGACGCGATCACGCCGGTGATGGCGTACCAGAGGCTGGCGCACCCGCCGGGGTTTGCACCGGCCGGTAACGCCTTCCTCCTCGAGAGCGTCGTTGGCGGGGAGCGGATCGCCCGGTACTCGTTCGTGGCGGCCGATCCCGACGTGACCTTCACCGCCACGCGAGATCGCGTGGTCCTCCGCCCCCGCGGCGGGAAGGCCGTCGAAAAACGCTCCGACGATCCGCTCGGGGAGCTTCAGGCGTTGATGAAGCCGTACCGCCCGGTCCTCGGCCCGGACCTGCCGCCCTTCACGGGCGGGTTCGTCGGGTGCGCCGCCTACGACATGGTCCGCTACTACGAGAGGCTGGGGGAGGCGCCGGAGGACGACCGGCAGCTGCCCGACCTGAGCTTCGGGCTGTACCGGACCATGGTCATCTTCGACCACGTTTCCAAGACCGTCAAGGTCGTCTGCAACGCCCACGTGACCTCCGACCCCGGCGCCGCCTACCACCAGGCCGTCGAGGCCGTCGACCGGACCATCGACCGCATCCGCACCGGCGACGGGCAGGCCGTCGCCGAGGTCGTCCTCGAGCACCTCCCCCAGTTGCCGTTCGAGTCCAACTTCGCCCGCCCGCAGTTCGAGCGGGCCGTCGAAACGTGCAAGGACTACATCCGCGCCGGCGACATCTTCCAGGTGGTGCTCTCCCAGCGCCTCAGCGTGCCGACCCGGGCCAGCCCCTTCGACATCTACCGGGCGCTGCGTGTGGTCAACCCCTCGCCGTTCATGTTCCTGCTGAACACGCCGGAGATGACGCTGGTGGGCTCCTCCCCGGAGATCCTTTGCCGGGTCGAGAACGGCATCGTCACCAGCCGGCCGCTGGCGGGCACGCGCCCCCGCGGGCGGACCGAGGAGGAAGACCAGGGGCTCGAAAGAGAGCTGCTGGCCGACGAGAAGGAGCGGGCCGAGCACGTCATGCTGGTGGACCTGGCCCGCAACGACGTGGGCATCGTCGCCGAGCCGAACTCCGTCAAGCTCTCCGACGTCATGGCCGTCGAGCGGTACAGCCACGTCATGCACATCGTCACCAACGTCACCGGAAAGCTCGCCGCCGGGCAGACCGCCTTCGACGCCCTGCGGGCGGCGCTGCCGGTGGGGACCGTCAGCGGCGCGCCCAAGATCCGGGCCATGCAGATCATCGACGAGCTCGAGCCCACCCGCCGCGGACCTTACGCCGGGGCCGTCGGGTACGTGGACTTCACCGGGAACATGGACACCTGCATCGCCCTGCGGACGCTGGTGATCGCCCAGGGCAAGGTGCACGTGCAGGTCGGCGCCGGCATCGTCGCCGACTCCGTGCCCGCGCGGGAGTACGAAGAGACCCTCAACAAGGCCAAGGCGATGCTGCGGGCGATCGAGGCCGCCGAGGCGGGATTCAGCGAGTAGCCCAGCTCTCTCACCGCGGAGAGCGCGGAGGACGCAGAGGTCTTTTTTTCAAGAGTTACAGCGAAGGTCTGCCTCTTTTGGGACGGACAGGCTGTATCCCTTCAGGGTGGCTCTCTCATCGTCACGTGGCGACGTAAGTTGCTTTTCGAGAAGAGGGTTTCGTTCTGCGGTCTCAGCGCTCTCAGCGGTGAATGCCTTTTCCGGGGTAGGGGCTCTCGGTGGAGGAGGGGGTCCTACGGCTTCGGCGTCCTCTTCGAGCGCACACGGGCGAGGGCCTCGCAGACCGCCAGCGCGAGCGCGGCTCCGGCCAGGTCGGCCGACCAGTCCGAGACGGAATCGCTCCGGCCGACGAGGGGCTGGGTGAGCTCATCGAGCGCGCCGTAGGCGGTCATCGCCGCGGCGACCCAGAGGGCGCGCCGGCGGGCGGAGACGCCGTAGGCCCTCAGCGCCAGCCAGAAGACCCCGGCCAGGATGAAGTAGCCCCCCCCGTGGAGTGTGTAATCGTGGATGTGCGTCTCGGGGAGGCTTTCCTGGGGGAGGTGGGTGAGGGTGTATGCGCCGGCCCAGACCATGATGCACGTCGCGAGGACGGCGTGGCGGCGGCGATGGAGGATCGTTCCGGGATCTTTCATGGCGCGCTGCCGGGCGCAGGCCGGGCGGGTGGCGGGCCGGCCGGGGCCCCCGATTCGTCGGCCGGCGCGTCGCCCGCCTCGGCGGCGGGATCGGGCGAGGGGGCGGCGGCGGGGTCTGCGGCCGGGGCCTGTGCGACGTCTTGGCC
>CAZNSB010000036.1:0-16409 GCA_964575155.1 uncultured Planctomycetaceae bacterium
GCGTCGGTCTGCCCGGCCGGCGCGGAGGTCGTCTCCTGCGCGCAGGCGGGCACGGCGGCCAGCACGGCGGCCAGCAGAAGCGGCAGGGCCCATGCGCCCGTTGCCCGGCCCGCCCGGCGAGATCGCCTCTTCAGCGCCCCGGTCATTTTCCGGCCTCGACGTAGCTGAGCACGATGTTCCTCAGGCAGATCACCTGCCCGCCCTTGAGCGTGCGGGCCTTCAGGACCAGCCGGTATATGCCGGGCTTGCCGAACCGGAGCCTGCCCAGCGTCGGGCGGACCAGCGCCCGCCCGGTGCCCTTGACGGGGAAGGGAAGCTCCTGGCCGTTGCAGTCGACGAGGAGCTGGCTGCCCGCGTCGGCCTTGGGGCAGGAGTACTGCGGCACCACCGCGTACTCGCCCGCCCGTTCAACGTACACCGGCCACTCGATCGTCTCCCCGGCCTTCTTCCAGCCCACGAAGCACTTGGCGGGGATCCGGTAGCGGAGGTCCTTTCCGTGGAAGACGGCCCGCCAGGGCACCAGGTGGATGTGCGCGGCCCCCGGCCGGGCGTACACGGTCTTGGCCACGTCCAGCTTGCCGGCCAGCTCGACCTTCAGGACGGTCACGAGAGGGTCCTTCTGGTCGTCGGGGACGGTGACGGAGCGCATCTCGAGGACGCCGCGGACGCGCAGCTCCTCGCCGGTGCCCATGACCACGACGCGGCGGATGCGGCTGCCCAGCCCGTACAGCGGCACCACGCCCCCCGGCGGGTCGCTGGTCAGGAACAGGTACAGGTTCGAGCCCTTCTGCGTGCACGAGCCGTACAGGTTGAAGTCCACCGGCCCGGGGAGGGTGTCGTACAGCGCCTCGCGGTACTTGCGGTTCCACTCCCCCAGCGCGGCGAAACGCTCCCTGAATTCCTTGTCGATGGCCCCCGTGGGGGGCAGCGAGAGGTTCATCAGCGCGTTGCAGCCTCGCCCGGCCGCGACGACCTGGCGGTGAATCAACCCCTGGGCGCTGAGCCAGCGCCTGGGCTTGGAGGTCCACCCCCACTGCCCGGTGAGGGTGAAGCACCACTCGGCGGGGCGGTCGCCGGAGAACTTTCGGTGCGGCAGGGGCGGGGTGCCGTACTCCGACGCCCCGTAGTCGCAGGCGACCGCCATCGTCGCCTGGTACCAGGCGGCGGATCGTATGAGGCAGTCGCGCTGGCGGGCGCGGATGAACCTGGCCATGTCCCGGTACGGCCACATGCGCCCGCCGCCGCCGTCGTACCACACGACGTCCACCTTGCCGTAGTTTTTCAGCAGCTCGTCCCACTGGGCGTACATGAACTTCAGGTACGCAGGAAACGTCTCGATCTTGGCGTAGGCGGGGTGGTGCCAGTCCCCGAGCGAATAGTAGAAGCCCAGCTTCAGCCCCTGCCGGTGCACCTCGTCGGCCAGCAGCTTGACGATGTCCCTGCCGTACGGCGTGCTCATGATGTTGTAGTCGGTGTGGGACGTCTTGAACATGCAGAACCCGTCGTGGTGCTTGGTGACGATCACCACGTACTGCGCGCCCATCCCCCGGGCCATCCCCACCACCTCGCCCGCGTCGAACCCCGCGGGATTGAAGAAGCTCGGGAGCGTCTCGTAGATCTTCAGCGCCGGCAGGGCCAGATCGAGCTTGATGTTCCACTTCTTGCCCACGGCCGGGTAGTCCTTCGCCTTCATGCGCCCTCGGGCGAAGGAGATCTCCCGCTCCGTGAAGCAGCTTGGGTTCCAGTGGATGAACATCCCCAGGAAGGCCCGGTCGAACCACGCCAGCCGGCGGGCACGGTCCTTGCGGACGGCGGGCGGCAGCGGGGCGTCCCGGTCGACCACGTGCACCTTCAGCCAGCTCTCCTTCACCCGGGCCTGCATCTCCTTGAGGAACTCCGCCCGCTGCCTGGCCCGCGCCCGGCGCTCCGCCGGCGGCAGGGACGCATCGTCACGCAGCGAGACCGGGACCTCGGTGTACCCGGCGACGGGCTCCCGGGCCCCCTCGGCGCACCCGGCGCCCGCGCTGGCCAGCAGCAGGCCCACGGCCGTCAGGACCCCCGCGGCGATTGGAGAATCCGGAGGCAACATGGAACCACCTTTCTGGTCCGGCGCGCCGCCGCTTCCGCCGGGCGGGCCGACGCGGCCGCCGGG
Organism: uncultured Planctomycetaceae bacterium; assembly: GCA_964575155.1. Classification (GTDB taxonomy): domain Bacteria; phylum Planctomycetota; class Phycisphaerae; order SM23-33; family SM23-33; genus CAZNSB01. The sequence continues at coordinate 2,153 of CAZNSB010000036.1, forward strand.
AAGCCCTCGGGGATCGGATGATCGACCAGGCGGCTGGACTGTCTCTGACTCCGCCGGCCCAGTAAACCCGCCCCCACCGGCCTTCGCAAGCGATTTCTCTCCGCGCGTTGGCGTCCCGGCCGGCGTGTTCCCGGAGCAAGCCCGCCCCGCCGACGGCGGGGGCGGCCGGCCCCGGCGGGGCGGGACTTTGGATTGAACCGGTTCGCGAGCATCCGCTACAGTACGCCTCAAGGGCCCTCGGGCGGGCGAAGGCGGGCAAACGCTTGCGTCGGCCGGCCGGCCGGGGCCCTGCCGAACCGATGACCGTTCGAGCCATCATTCTGGGCCTGCTCATCGCGGCGGTGGTCGCCGGGCTGGGCTACCTCAACGATTGCCTTCTGGCCATGCCCTCCCTGGTGGGGGGGCATCTGCCGGTGGGGGTCTTCGGCCTGGTGCTGCTGAGCCTGCTGGGGGTGAACCCGCTCCTTCACCGGCTCCGCCGCTCCATGAAGTTCCGCCCGGCCGAGTACGCCACCATGCTGGCGCTGGCGCTGCCGGCGTGCAGCATTGCCGCCAGCGGGCTGATGAGACTGTTCACGCCGACGCTGGTGCTGCCCATCCACTACGCCCAGGAGAACCCGGGGTGGCGGGAGCGCGACATCCTCTCCTACACCCCCTCCTGGATGCTGGCGAACGAGGGCCGATACAGCCAGCGCGTCGTCGCGGACTTCATGACCGGCAGGGGCCACGGCGGCGAGTTCACGCTCGCCGACGTGCCCTGGGATGCCTGGGCGAAGCCCCTGGCCTTCTGGGGGGTGCTCATTGTGCTCTGCGCGTTCGCGGTGATCTGCCTGGGGGTGATCGTCCACCGCCAGTGGTCGTCGCGGGAGCACCTTCCCTACCCCATCGCCCGCCTCGCCGAGGAGGTCCTGCGGGGCGACCCGGACCACGCCTACAACACGATCTTCCGGAACGGGAGGTTCTGGGCGGGGCTGGGGCTGGTGTTCGTGATCCAGTCGTTGAACCTGTGGCACCGGTGGGACCCGAACGTGGTTCGGGTTCCGCTGACTTTCAACTTTGCGGCGATCGGGGAGAAGTGGCCCGTGCTGACGCGGGGGCCTTACGCGTGGGGGCTGTTCTACGTGACCGTCGCGCCCATGGCGGTGGGGTTTGCCTACTTCGTGGCCACCGAGGTGAGCTTCTCCATAGGGATTTCCCAGCTCGCCGCCGTGCTGGTCGCCGCGGCGCTGGTGAGCTTCGGCGCCGACATCTCCGGCGATCGCCTCTCCGGGGGGGCGCTGGCGTGGCATCATTTCGGCGGGTACCTGGCCGCGGGGCTGTTCCTGCTGTACACGGGCCGACGGTATTACGCCTCCCTGGCCAGGCGCGCGTTCCTCTTTCGCAGGGCGCCCGAGGCGGACGACACGGGCACGTGGGCGGCGAGGCTGTTCCTGCTCAGCGCGGCGGGCATGGTGGCGGCGCTGGTCTGGGTGGGTCTGGACTGGCCCTTTGCGGTCCTGACGGTCGTGCTGCTGATGCTGATGTTCGTGGTCCTGACGCGGATCAACGTGGAGACGGGCATCTACATGATCTCCGGGTCGTGGCAGGCGCTGGCGGTCCTGCTGGGGCTGTTCGGGGCCGAGGCCCTGGGCCCGACGGCCATCAGCATCGTGGGGCTCTTGTGCATCATCCTGACGATCGACCCCCACGAGTCGCTCATGCCCTTCGTGGTGAACGCCTTGAAGGTTGCCGAGACCAACGCCCTTCGCGTCAGGCCGGTGGCCCGCGGCATGGGGGGGGCCTTCGTGATCGCCCTGGTGGTCGCCGCCCCCATCTCCCTGTGGGCCAACTACCACTTCGGCATGCCGCAGTGGTCCAGCCACGCCCTCTCCGGCGCGCCCAGGTGGACGTACCGGATCGTGGACCGGGCCGTCAACACAATGGGCGACGGCCTGAAAGAATCCGTGGAGAGGACGCCGATCCAGCGCCTGCGCAGCATCCGCCCCGACCGCCGGTTCCTGACGTGGGCGGCCGTGGGATTCGCCCTCGTCGCGGCGTGCAGTTTCCTGCGGCTGCGGTTCCCGCGCTGGCCGCTGCACCCCGCGATGTTCCTGGTGTGGTTCACCTGGGGCACGCAGATGATCTGGGCGTCGTTCCTGCTGGGGTGGGCGATCAAGTGGCTCGTCCTGAGGTACGGCGGGCAGAGGGCCTACCGCGGCGCGCTGCCTTTCATGGTCGGGGTCATCGCCGGCGGGCTCCTCAGCCGAATCCTCTTCATGATCGTCGGGGCGGGCTACTTCGGCGCCACCGGCTACACGCTGCCGAGGCTGTGGTGAGCGCCGCGGCGCCGTCCCCCCCCCGGCATTGTCAGGATTCAACTTTGGCGTGCCCCCTGCCTGCCCCGGGGCCCGCACGGCTGCACACAACGCAGCCGCCTGCCTGCTTGCCGCAGGCAGGTGCCACCCGACGCCCGGGGTGAGAGGAATTTCGCCCCGTGGGGGCAAAAGGAAGGCTGCGGCCCGCGGGGGGCCGCAGCCGATGCTCTCAATCCGCCGTATCGCGCCGCCGGCCTGGCGTGCTTCCCGGCCTGCTCGCTTTAGCGACGCAGGCTCACCGCCGTCTGCGTCGCACGAGCACGGCCGCGCCCACTGCCAGCATGACCAGGCACCCCGGCTCAGGCACGGGCGCCCCGCCGCCCCCCCCGCCGGTAACCTTCCACCCGAAGGCGTTGGCGATGGCCGCCAGGTCCAGGACGTCCACCTTGCCGCTGAAGTCGAAGTCGGCCGTCGTCCAGTTGACGTTGGCGTCGTCGCGCCCGAAGTTGTTGGCCAACTTGGCCAGGTCGAGCACGTCGACCTCGTTGTTGAGGTCGGCGTCGCCCTTGTGGCCGGTCCAGACGATGTTGGCGCCGTGGAGGATCACGTCGTTGTCAACCACGCTGACGGCGGTGGCGGTGTTGACGGCCTGCCAGTATCCGGAGACGGTGGGGTTGCGGCTGTCGACGTCGATGTCGTGCACGTTGGTCCCGCTGGTGGTCCCTGTGAGGACGTTGATGATGGTCATGTCCACGCCGGCGGCCAGCGTGAGGGGGTTGAGCCTGGCCGAGGGGGCGGGCAGGTACAGCTTCAGGTCGGCGTTGCCGAGGTTGGTGAGATTCATATTCGCCACCTGGACCTGGTCGTGGTCGACGCCGGGGACGGCCCCGTGGCCTTCCACGTCGATGTCCACCCGGGCGTACTCGTACTCCGTCACGGTCCCGGAGACGTAGGCGGTCCTGTCGAACTTGAGGTAGCCGCTGAAGGTCATGATGCCGACGCTGTTTCCGGGGCTGATGGTGCCGAGGTGGTCTCCGGCGAAGACTCCGCCGGCGCGGGCGCCCTTCATGGTGAGGTACCCGGCGCCGCCGTACTGCCACATCTCCACCTCGCCCGGGCCGGTGAGGGTGTTGCTCAGGGTGCTCTGGTGGGCGCCCAGGTGCAGTGTCGCGCCGTCGCAGATGTTGACCTCCGAGGCCCCGCCGAGATAGCTGGTCGATCCGACGTACAGCGTCCCGCCGCGGACGTCGATGGTGCCGATCTGGTTGGAGGCGTTCTGCAGCGACACGGTGGCGTTCAGGTCGTAGTCCGTCATGTTGCCGTTGACCCCCGGCAGGGTGTGGCTGCCGCCGATGACCAGCTCGTCCCCGCTCATGTGCAGTTGGGCGTAGATGTAAGTGCTGCCCCTAGCGGCGATGTGGGCGCTGTCTCCGTTGCTGGTGATGTCGCCCTTCCATTCCATGCGGTAGTCGCCGCTGCTGGGGCTCTCGCGGACCATGGCGGCGACGCCCTCGTCGGGCAACTGCAGGTCGTCCAGGCCGACCTTCAGGTAGGCGCCGCCCTGCTGCATGACGAGGCTGTTTCCGTCGGGGATGGCGATGGTGCCTGTCTGGCGGACGGCGATGTAGGAGGGGTTGACGTAGTCGAGGGCGACCTGTGCGGCCTGGTCGTTGGTGCCGACGCAGACGCCGCCGCCCTTGACCTTGATCCGCCCGGTGCAGCCGGTGTAGATGGTGTCGATGTACAGCCCGCCGCCGTTGAACTCCCCGGCCGGTCCGTTGACGTTGACCAGGGAAGTTGCGTCGAGGGCGTCAGATTCGAAGGACGCCCGGCCGTTGTTGATGTTCAGCGTCTTGCCCGACAGGCTCCCGGGGACGCTCACCTCGCCGGAGCCGTTCATGTCGATCCCGCCGACGCTGGCGAGGTCGGGCGCCCCGCCGGCGAAGCTGAAGTTGCCGTCGCCTTCCAGGGCGAGCTGCCCGGTACACGTGAGGGTGGGCCCGTTGATGGTCAGCGTCAGGCCGTTCGCGGCGTACAGGGCAAAGCCTCCGCCAACGGTCTTCTCCGTGATGCTCACGCCGCTGTCGAGCGCGATGCCGCCGTAGCTCACGCCGGCCTCGTGGATCGCCGCCAGGCCCTTGTACAGATCGGCGGTGTTGGCGCTGCTGCCGACGGTGAAGCTGCCGGCGGGGTTGGAGTTGAAGCCCATGTAGACCTGCCCGCCGACGCCGCCGTTCTTGTGGATCTGGTTCTGGCTGGTGGGCACGGAGCCGGAGTCGATGATGGAGGCCTTGTGCAGGATGGCGCCGTCGTAAATCTGCACGTTTCCGGTGCCGGGGGTGTAGTCGAGGGTCGTGCTGCCGCCGGCGACCTCCAGGGCCCCGCCGGACTGGAGGGTGACGGTGTGGCTGCTCTCGGTGGAGTTCAGCAGCAGCCGCCCGCCGTCGGAGACCAGCACGGCTGGAGGACCGGACAGGGCGTTGTCGGCGGAGGTCTCCAGCGTGCCCCGGCTGACCAGGACCGTGCCGCCTCCCAGGCAGCCTTCGGCTGAGGCGACCAGGCGGTCAGACTGGTTGCTGCGGGTCTTGTCGAAGCCGCTAAGGTCGGTCCCGCCGGTGTAGTCGTTGTCGCCGTTGGTCAGGACGATGGAGCGGTAGCCCCGCCCGCCGTCGCCGTCGATCAGGAGCGACCCGTCGCCGGTGATCTTGCCGTCGACGGTCAGCGTCGTCGTCTTGTCCTGGACGGTGTCGTTGAGCAGGCGGGACTGCTGGCCGGACGCCAGCGTGACCGTGCCGCTGTATGTTCCGCTAGCGTTGTAGACGCCCAGGGTCCCGGGGTTAAGGGTGAGTTCGCGCTGGCAGCCGCTGGCGCCGTTGATGTACAAGGTGGCGTTGACGGTGACCGTCCCGCCGGTGGTGTTGGTGCCCAGTGCGTTCACGTCGTACAGGTGGACCCCCTTGGGGGCGTAGTCGATCGTCCAGTCGCCGGTGTAGCCGCTGTTGTCTGCGTAGAGGTAGACGCGGTTGTTGCCTTGCCACCCCACGCCGACGCTCATCGTCCCGTCGCCGAAGACCCGGGTTTTGAACTGGGCGGTCTGGTCCTGCTGGCCGACTGTCAGGCGGCAATCGCCGGAAGCATTGACCGTGCCCGTGACGGCCGTGCTGGCGCGGTACTCGCCGCCCACGAGGTCGACGGTGCAGCCCGGGTCGACCCATTGGCCGAAGAAGACGCCCTCCACGTGGATGTGGGGGCTGGTCTCGACCGCTTTCCTGACGTACAGGGTTCTGTCGGCGCGGATGTTGACGGTCCCGTTGCCCAGGGCCTTCTCGCCGTAGATGTAGGTATCCCTGTTCTCGCCGATGTCCAGGACGCCGGTGAAGCCGCTGTTGTCGCCGTACAGGCGGATGTGCTTGCGGTTCCAGTACCCGCCGTCGTAGCCGACCGTCACCGTGCCGGTGCCGATGATGTTCTGCCTGAAATACGCGGTCTGGTCGAGCTGCTCCTGCGTCAGGCGGATCGCCCCGGAGGCGTTGATGGTGCCGGTGACGGAGATGCCCCCCTTGACCCGGTACTCGCTGCCGTCGGTCATGGTCACCTCCCAGCCGGGGTTTTGGCTCGCGCGCAGGATCCCGTCCACGGTGACCGTCTGGGTGTTCGTCTGGGCGGTGGTGACGTACAGCGTCCCGGCGCTGCCGACGTCGATTGACGTGATCGTCGGCAGGTCGAGGTTCAGCGTCACCGCGTGGCTGTCGATGGTGGCGGTGTCAACCGGGGAGTGGGGGTAGTCCCCGGTGGGCTCCCAGGTCATCACGTCGTCCCAGTTGGTGCTGGCGCGGTCGTTGTAGTCTTCGGCGAGTGCCGGCCCGGCCAGGACCAGCGCGCAGACACAAAGTGCTGACAAGAATGCTTGCCGTTTCATCTTCCTTCTCCTTTTTCGCCCCGGATACAGGTTCGTGAAGTCTCCAATCCCGTGGAGAAATGCCTCCCACGTACAGAGTATAATTATACCACCTCTTCCAGGCCTGTCAAGGCATTTCGAGGGGCCTATCCCCACTTTTCCAGGCGGGCGAGGAGGCCCTCGGCGGCCGGGGCGCAGGCGGGGTCGGCGATGCGGTTGAAAAGCTCGTCCGGATCGGCCCGGAGGTCGAACAGCTCCCCCGGCTTTCCGTCGTACGTGTTGAGTTTCCAGCGGCTTGTGCGAATCATCCGGACGTTTCCGAATCGGCTGAAGACGGCGTCGCGCCACCCGGGGGGCGTGGGCCCGCCGGCCAGCAGCCCGGCCAGCGAGCGGCCCTGGACGCCGGGGGGCGCCTCGGCCCCGACCAGCTCGCACAGCGTCGGCAGGACGTCCACGTGCTCGGTAAGCTCGCCCCGCTCGCCGCGGCCCCCGCCGGGGGCGTCGATCACCAGCGGCACACGCACGCTCGCCTCGCGCATGACGAACTTCAGCATCAGCCCGTGCTCGAAGACCTGGTCGCCGTGGTCGGCCGTCAGCAGCACGATGGTCCGCTCGCGCACCCCCAGCCGACCCAGGGCCTCCAGCAGCATCCCGCAGTAGTGATCGGCCAGGGCGACCATGCCGTAATACCCGGCGACGATCTGGCGGCGCTCCACGTCGGTCAGGTGGGCCCACTCTTTCCGCCGGCGCAGGATCTCCTCGTGCGGCGGCGGGGCGCCGGGCGGGGGCGGGGGGGGGATCGCGATCCTCGATTGGTCGATGCGCTCGTAGAACTCCCTCGGCGGGTAGAAGGGCGGGTGGGGCTCGGAGAAGCTCGCCCAGCAGAGGAAGGGCTCTCCGGCGGCGACGGCGGACTCGATCATCCGGACCGATTCGGTCGCCACGTGGTGGCCCCAGAACCGCTCGGGGCCGAACGGGCTGGGCCCGGCGGTGGTGCGGCGGGTGATTTCCTGGCATTCCCACGCCCGGCGCTCGAGCACCTCCGGGGGGACCGTCTGGCGCCACAGCGCCGGCGTGGAGGGGTTGGGCCGGTATCCGGTGTCGATGGTCGGGTCGGTCCAGTGCATGTGCCCGGCCTGGAGGCAGCGGTACCCCATCGGCCGGAGGGCGTGGGCGATCGTCCGCAGCGGCGAGGTGGGCTTGCGGCTGTTGTCGATGACGCCGTGGGCGTGCGGGTACAGCCCGGTGGCCAGGCTGTGCCGGGTCGGGGCGCACACCGGCGACTGCGTGAAGCAGTTCGTGAACCGCACGCCGCGGGCGAGCAGCCCGTCGAGGTTGGGCGTGTGCGCGACGGGGCTGCCCAGGGCGCCGAAGGCGTCCGCCCGCAGTTGGTCGCACATCAGCACCAGGATGTTCGGCCGGCGGGGGGGCATGCGGGTTCGCCGCGTTCGGCGGCGCGGGGCTACTCCTGGACCTTCAGCTTGATCCGGTTGGCGGAGATCTCGGTGACCTTCAGCCTGGTGTCCTTCAGCTCCGTGAGGTGGTCGGCCAGGTGGGTGTTGGTGTAGCGGTACTCCACGTCGATGTTGGCCACCGACTCGGTGATCTCCCGCAGCCGGAGGGCCCGAACCCCGCGGAGCTTCCCGGCCTCGGCCCGGAAGGCCTTCCAGGCCTTGTAGTCCATCCCCATGATGCTCACGTGCACGGTCCGCCAGACGTGGACTCGCTTCCGCCACGCCTCCACCACCGCCGCCAGCAGCTTCGGGGCGGAGCCCTCGGCGAGCTTGGCCAGGGCCTTGTCCTCCCCGCCGGCGCGCTGGAGGGTGTTGGCTGTCGTCGGGCCGAAGGCCTTCGACACGAGCAGCCTGGCCGAGTCCGTCTGGATCACCCGGACGTTCAGCTTGGCGGTGTACTGGTGCATCCTGACCCCGGCGACGTGCAGGGTCTTGCCGAACTTGGCGCTGGCCCGCCCGGTGACCACGACGTCGGCCTTGAAGCGCGAGCCCAAAGCGGCGACCGCCTTGTCGTCGTCCTTGATCGCCGCCAGCAGGACGTCCCGCTTGGAGACGTTCGTCGCCGTCGCCCGGTCCATCAGGGCGATGCCCTTGGACAGGAAGAAGTCCTCGATCTTCGACTGCACGGTCCCGCCTTCCTTGACCTGGTAGGTGGGCCCGCCGGTGCCGTGGTGGGTCGCCTCCACGATGGCCACGATCACGCGGGGGTTGTTCTCCTGGTTGACGGTGTGGGCGATGGCCGCCCAGTCCTTCTCGAACCTCTGCGTCGAGACCCGCGCCCGAACCCGCGCGTGGGTCTTGCCGTCCTCGATCCACGTCTTCAGCACCTTGTGCTCGCGGACGTAGCCGACGGTGTCGGCGAAGACCCGGTCGTAGACGGCCTGGTAGTCGGCGGCCTTGGACTGGGCGGTGAGGAACACGCCGCAGGCCTGCTCGACGGCGGTGCGGAGGGCCTGGGCGACGGCCTCGTCCCTGGCCTTTTCGTCGGTCCCGGCGGCCACGCCGGTGGTGGTGACCCACCTGTCCACGGGCCTGGCCTGGACGACCTGCCCCGGCGCCGCAGCGGCCGCCAGCAGCAGGCAGAAGACGGGCGAGAGTATCCTTGCCGTCATGGCCTTACCTCCGACCGCTGTTGCTCAAACAAGTCCGATCCGTGGAATCGGTTTGAATCCGTGTAATCCATGTTCTCGGGCCTTCCGCGCAGCCGGGGCGGCGGGCTTTGTGTTGACCCGCAGGGCCCCGCCGGCACGTTCACTTGGTCAGCTTGGCCTTGATGACGTTCTGGGAAACGTCGGTGATCTCCAGGTTCTCGATGGCGTCGGCGATCTTCTCGGCGAGGGTCTCGGCGTTGACGTCGGACTGGATGGAGCACTCGGCGACCTGGTTGTGGTACTTGGTGGTGACGTCCTTGACCTGCTTGATGGTCTTGAGGGCCTTCTTCAACTGGCGGTACTGCTTGAAGCTGACCTCGTGGACCTCCAGCCGGACCTCGCCCCGCCCGGCCAGGGCGTCCTGCCAGAACCGCAGGATGTCCCTCTGCACCCTGGGGGCGACCTGCCTGCCCTCGCGGTCCAGGGCCATCTTCGCCGCCGAACGCCACACCCGGTCCACCCCCCGCGCCGGCCGGCCCGGAATCGCCGAAAGCAGCTGCCCCGTGTCCGACCGGTAGCACTTCACGTTCGCCTCCGCCTCGTACGTGTAGAACAGCACCCCCCCGATCGTCTTCTGCACCCCCGCCGCCGCGTTCGCCGAGCCCGAGATGAACAACTGCGCCCCGAACCGCTTGGCGACGGCCTGGACCTTGGCGGGGTTGTCCTCGGCCACGGCCGCGGCCAGGTCCTTCCGGTCGATGGCCTTGAGCTGGTTCTTGTCCACCAGTTGGAAGCCGCTCTTGAGCAGCAGGTTCTCGATCCGCGTCTGGACGGTGGAGTCGGCGACGGGCTCGTTGCCGATCCGCTCGCGGAGGAAGACCATGATCTTGGGCCGGCCCATCTGCTTCAGCAGGGTCGTCACCACGCCCCAGGCGTCCCGGACGCCCTGGACGCTGACGACGGCGGTGATCCGCACCTCCCAGGTGCCGTCTTCCATCTGCCTGGTGGAGAGGACCTTGTGGCTATGGATGAACCCGCCCGCCCGCGCCAGCACGGTGTCGCGGGTCAGGGCGAAGTCCTTGACCTCGGAGTGGGAGTAGATGAAGGTCCCCGCCCCTTTCTCGACGGCCTTGCGCATGGCGTCGCGAAGGGCCTCGTCCTTGTCCATGCCGGCCCCGGTGACGGTGACCGTCACCAGCTTTCCCGCCGGGGGGGCGCCGGCCTGGGCAAAGGCCGCCCCCTCCGCCGCCACCCACGCCGCCGTTACGGCAATCAGCGATCTCATCCGCATGGCATCGATTCCTCATTCGCCCGGCCCGCCCGGCCCGTTGCCGGGGGCCGCGGGCGGGCCCTGGTGTTGCGTCAAGTTTGAATCTACGGGTGCCACGGCTGCGTTGTGTGCAGCCGTGCGGGCACCGACGTGGGCACGGCTGCAAAAACCGCAGCCGGGGTACCCCAAAGTTCAATCTTGACGCTCTACCAGGTCAAGCCGGTCCTTCTCACCTGATCCGGATCTTCAGCGTCCTCTGGTAGTAGAGGATCATGTTCCACAGCGGCCTGGGGTCGATCTCGACGATGGCCTGGGCGGTCCCGTCAGCGGCGAGCTTCTGAGAGCCTTCCACCACGTGCCCGCCCTGCTGGAAGGCGAGCATGCCCGTGCGGATGCGGTCGTTCTGGGCCACGAAATCCGCCACCGTCGTGCGGGAGGTGATCCGCAGCCCGTTGATCCGCTCGGAGAGCTTGCGGCGGGCGTCGAGTTCGGCGGCCCGGAAGGCCATCAGCTTGGCCTGGGCGGCGTTGGGGTTGTTGGTGTCCACGGCGGCGTTGCCGGTGGCCCGCAGCTCGCGGGTCACCCAGGGCGGGACGTTCTGCCCCAGCGCCATCACCGCCTGCACCTCGGGGGGGACCTGCTTGAGGTACTTCTCCGGCGGCACCCCCATGCCGGTCTCCCTGATCACCTTGTCCCTGGCCTCGACGATGAGCTTGTCGAACTGGGTGATCTGCACCCGGCTGCCGCGGTAGTGCCTCTGGGCCCAGGTCTTCAGGGTCATCAGCAGCTCGCGGAGGGTGACCTGCATGTCCACCTCGACGATCAGCTCGGAGTCGTGGTAGCGGATGCCTCTCTCCTTGGCGCCGCGGAGGAAGGTCCGCAGGTCCACGTTCACCTGGTCGCTTTCGGCGACGAAGTCGCGGACGGTCGTCTCGGAGGTGATGAAGACCCCGCCGATCCGCTCGCCGAGCCTGCGCAGCCCGACCACGCGGGCGGCGCGGACGGCCATCAGCCGGCCCTGCGGCCGGCAGTGCGCCAGCCAGTACGCCTTCGCCGGGCCCCGCAGGTACGTGAAGCTGTCGATGGCGGCCTCGCCCACCGGGACGGTCGGGTCCTCCTGGAGGTCTTCCCGCGGCGCGCCCATGCCCGTTTCCTTCAGGATCTTGATCTTGTTGGTCACGGTCATCTTGTCGAAGTCGGCGTACTGGACCCGGCTGCCCTTGTAGAAGCGCTTGTGGAACGACTTCAGGGCGACGATGATCTCCTCCAGCTTCACCTGGAGGGTCACCTCGCAGGTGCCGTCTTCCATGTGCCGGGGCCGGCCCAGTTCCTTCATCCCGCTGAGGAACGCAATCATCGACGTCTCGATCCGGTCCGACTCGGTGACGAAGTCCCGCACCGTGGTCTCGGAGGTGATGTTCAGCCCGCGGATGCGTTCGGCCAGTTTACGGATCGCATCCGCCCGGGCCGCCCGCTGCGCCAGCAGCTTGTTCTGGGCCTTGCGCTTCTCGCTGACCGCGCCCGCCCGCGCGGGCACAGAGCAGGCGGCGATCGCCGCCGCGGACAGCAGCAGCACGCACAGCTTCTTTCCCTTGCCCATCGTCGTTTCTCCTTTCTTTCGGAAATCCCTGTCTTTCAAGGCCTCCCGCCCCGCGGGGCGGCGCGGGCGGCGGGCTATTGCTGCTTCTCCACCCGGACCCGCTTCCGGGCGCGGACGTACTGCTCCTCAGGTTGGATGCTCCAGGCCTTGTCGTAGTGGGCCTCGGCCTGCTTGAGATGGCCCAGGAGCTCGTGCATTACGCCGGCGTTGAAGACGGCGGCGTGGTCGTCGGGGCTTTCCTGCATGGCCGCCTGGTAGCACGCCAGGGCCTCGTCGTATTCGCCGGCGGCGGCGAGCTTGTTGCCGGTGGCGACGCGCTGGCTGCGGCTCCTCTTGAGCTTCTCGCTGGCGGTTTCCACGTGGGGGCTGATCTTGGCGATGAAGTCGGCGACGCACCGGTCGATGAGCAGGTTGATGACTTCGTTGGTGGGAGCCAGCGCGTCCCCGTGGATGCCCAGCGCGTGCTTGATGCCCTGGCTCTTGGACTTGCTCTTGTCCTTCTCCGAGTCGTACTCGTGCGTGGCCGAGACCGTGGTCAGCGTCTTGCCGGTGCCCGTGTCGTTGAGGGTGAAGTTGGCGGCGGCGATGACGTGGCGCTTGGTGTAGTAGACGGTCTTCATGGACTGGGTGCGGAGGTCGAAGGCGGGCTTGGAGACGCGATCGTCGCTGGCGGCGACGGTGACGTTGCCGTAAATCATCGCGTCGACCCCCGCCAGCTTGCCCACCTTGCCCGCCGACGCGCTGTTGTCGATGTAGAGCGCCAGGTCGCGGTCGTCCATGATCTTCTTCAGCCGCTTGCGGTCCACCAGCTCGTAGCGCTTGTACTTGCGGTTGTGGGCGTCGAGTTCGGCCTCGAGGCGGTCGGAGGCGACCCGCCCCCACTTCTTGGCCAGCGCCGTCTGCCCCGTGAACTCGGCGAGCCCCAGCCGCTTCACCCGGGCGGGGATCTGATACTCCGCCGGCCGCTCGTACGGGATCTGTATCACCGGCTGCGGGCCGCAGCCGCAAAACGCCGCCGCCCCCGCAGCCGCGACGGCCAGGTGCACCAGGGGCGTACTGACTTTCAAGAGAGGCTCCTTTCCGCGGCGAAGCATACCGCGCCGCAGAGGCGCATCCTACTCGTTTCTGCCCGGTTTTTCGCCGCGCGCTTCATGGAACATCGGCATGGAATCGGGGCGAGTTTGGGGTATCATGGGTTTTCTGGCGGCCGGGGCGCGTGCGGCCCGAGCCAGTGTGGCTTTGATGCTTCCGAGAGAGGCGGGAGAATGCAGAGAATGGATGGTCTCACCCGATGTGCCGCAGGGGCGTGCGTGCTGCTGGTGGGCCTGGGCGGATGCAGCAAGGAGATCCCCATCGTCCAGATCCCGTCCTTCTACAGGCCCGACCTGAAGACCATCGCCGTGGTTCCCTTCAGGAATCGGTCTGCCCTCAAGAACGCCGGGCACCTCATCGCCGACAAGGTCGCCAACGCCCTCATGGCCAACAGGACCTACAAGGTCTTCAACCGCAACGACCTCAAGCCGCTGATGGACGCCAACGACCTCAAGATCGCCCTCGGCGGCGACTCCGCCGCCGCCGCCGCCAAGTTCAAGCAGCTCACCGACGTCCAGGCGATCCTCGTCGGGGCGGTGACGACGTACTCGGCCACGTCGCAGAGCCAACGGAGGCAGGAGCCGCGGTACTACCGGGACAGGAGGGGCAACCGCCGCTTCGGCGGGTACAGCGTGTATACCTTCACCCGCAACGAGGCGAACGTCTCGGTCACCGCCGCCCTGATCCGCGTCTCCGACGGCACCACCATCCACGCCACCGCTTCTCCGGCCAGGTCCATGATCTATTCCCATGGCTCCCCGCCCAAGCATGACCCCTACGCCTGCGCCGAAGCTGCCGCCAACCGCGTGATCTCCCGGCTGGTGGCGACCTTCGCGGTGGTGCGGAGGACCATCAAGGTCGATCCGAGCAAGGCCCTGCGGACCGCCACCGAGCGGTACGACGCCAAGTGGACGGCGAGCAACGAGTTCCCCGCCTCGGCCGACCGGATGTTCGTCGTGCTGGCCCTGCCGGCCTGCTGCGACCGGAACCGCTTCCGCCTGGCCGTCGTCCGAAAGGGCGATCGCGCCGACCTCGCCACCCGGAATATCCAGTGGACCAGCAAGTACGCCGAGTTCGGCTACGCCTTCAGCCCCAGGGACATCGCCGCCAAGGGCGGCGGGCCCGGCCTGTACGAGGTCAAGTTCTACGCCGGGCCCGAGCCGGTGCTCCGCCACGCCTTCCGCATCAAGTAGCGCCCGCCGATCCGCGCGGCGCGGTCTGCCCGATCCGCTCCGGCCGGGCGAACTCGCCGGTCATCTCCTCCGGCAGCCGGAAGACCTCGCCCTTGACGTTGCAGAAGTAGATCCGGCTCTTGGAGGGCCTTCGCCCGTGGCCGTCGGCCCAGAAGGCGTAAAAGTCCGGGTGGGCGCTCACCGGCGGGCGGGCGTAGGTGTGGTTGAACTCGCTGCCGGCCGTCATCTGCCGGAACCTCCGCCAGGTCGCGCCCCGATCGGCCGAGGACCACAGGACCATCGCTCCGCCGGGGTTGAAGGGCTGC
>CAZNSB010000036.1:16419-19381 GCA_964575155.1 uncultured Planctomycetaceae bacterium
GGCTGCGGGCCCGTCGCGGTGGGCCCGACGATCCGCCAGGTGCCGTCGGCCCGAACGTCCAGCCGGCCGGTGTCGTAGTTGCTGTCGGACTCAAACGCAGCCCGGACCTCCCACTTCCGTCCGGTCCAGCGGACGGTGGTCCACCTTCGCGGGCCGGACTCCGGCCCGGGCATCCACCCGGCGCTGGTCACGACCAGGATGACGGGTTTGCCCTCGGCGTCGAACTTGAGGTCCTTGAGGTACACCAGCCTCTTCTCGGCCCGGAAGTCGTGGGTCAGCGCGGGATTGGCGACGGTCGTCAGGGGGGTCCGGACGGCCCGCCCGGCGGCGGTCCGCCAGGTCTTCCCCAGGTCGGTTGTCTCGATGTAGTAGAGGTTGGTCCGCCCGTCCACGCCTCCGCGGCGGGCGGGGGCGCCGCGGCGAAACTCGCCCGCCCCCGACGGGTGATAGTTGAACGCGGTGCCCACCTTCTGCCCCATCCGCCAACTGATCTGGTAATGCCCCCTGGCGATCGCCGCGAGGCGCCGGGGCGCCGACCACGCTCGCCCGTCGGGGCTCGTCATCCAGTGCAGCAGCCGCCGCCCGCCCACGTACCGCGTGTGCAGGAAGAGGATGCCCTTCCCCTCCACGGGCCAGGCCTGCGGGTAGGAGAAGTTGGTCTCCAGCGTCATCTCGAAGGCGTCGATGTCGTACGGCCGGGCGCTGCGGTAGATGTACGCCGGCCGCGCCGTGCCGTGGGCGCTGGAGAAGACCCACAGGAAGCCTTCCTTGTCGATCAGCAGCGTCGGGTTGTCGTGGGCGTCGCCGGTGCGCTTGTCCATCAGCACCCGCGGGCGCGGGACGGCCCCGCGGGCGTGGTCGTAGTAGCTGATCATGTGCAGCAGCCGGTTGCGGCCCTTGGGCCGGCCGCCGTAGCAGAAAAAGGTCTTCTTGACCTTCGGCGCGTGCCAGGCCAGCGGGATGTGCTTGGCGCAGTAGGTGCCCAACCCGCCGCTGTACTTGTACCGGCAGGCGTTCTTGACGCCGTTGCAGAAGTACCAGATGCCGCGGTACCCGTCCGCCTGCTGGAGTTTCATCGCCTTGGACCTCATGTCTGTCCGCACGGGCCGTTCGGCGACGCCGATGCCCGCCGCTGCCGCGCCCGCCGCCGCCCCGATCATCACCTCTCGGCGAGTGTATTTCACCGACAACAAGATCCTCGCCCCGGCGCGGGATGCAAGCCCGCGTTCGGAAATTCCCCTTCGGAAAAACGCCCCGCCGTTTGCCTGCCGGCGCCGGCGTATCGTACGGTCCCTGTGGCCGCATGCGTGTCGGCCCGGTGGCCCCCAGCGGCCGAAACTTGAAAACATCGCGCTTCGCCTTCATCTTGCAGGACCCTCACTGCACCAAACCTGCAAAGAGCTCGTGCACGGAGCTGGGACCCGGCCCAGGTCCCAGCTCCGCCTGCTTTTTCCCCCCCGAGACCCGAAGCCGGGACGGTGTTCGATTACCGGCTGGAGTTCCGAGGACCTGGCAGGTGATCGAGGATGGCGGCGGCAACGTCCAAGGAATAGCCACCCCCGGCGGCCCCTTCCCAGGGAGCCGGTGGCCTCGGTGTCGGCGGCGGAGGAGGGACGGTCGGCGACCGGTCCGTCCCTGTCGGGCGGGCTTGCGGATTCGCGCCCAGGCCCGGCGAGCGCCTCGGCTGACAAGACCGCAGGCAGGACCGCCAGGCTGGGCGCCCCGCGGCGGTTTCGGGGACCCGCGCGGCACGGGGGCGCATAAATACACCCCGACTGCGACGCAGCCGGGGTGCGTGTTGCCGTTGCCTGTTCAGCAGCCTTTCTCGGCCGCTAGTGTCTCTTGCGCCTGCGGATCACTATCCCCGCCCCGCCTGTCAGCAGCAGCAGGGTGAACGGCTCGGGGACGTAGACGTCCATGAAGCCGAACGTCGGTGCGCCTTGGCCGATGTCGTGGATGATCGTCACGGCGGCGATGTTATCCGTTCCGTTGTAGCCGACCATCAGGAACGGGCAGTAGCTGTTGGTGCCGCTGACCTTCATCGACGCCCAGCCCAGCGCCTCGGCCACGGTCCAGTCCTCGAGGTCCTGGCCTTCGTAATGGACGTACAGGTAGTAGCTGTTGCTCTGCCGCTGGTAGTTGTGGTCTTCCATGACAGTGGGAGTACTCTGGCCGTAGTCGTTGCTAGCGTAAGGCAGGAAGACCCCGATCGTGGTGGTCGCCACTGCCGGGACGATCTGGATCTGCGAGAACCACGACCCGCACCAGCCCTGCGGCCGGGGGATGCTGTAGGGGAACCGATTGTCGTCAATGAAGGTGGTGTCGGTGCTGACGCCCTCGGCGTTGGTGAAGAACTTGTGCTAGCCGGGGGTGCACGACGCCCTGGCAATGTTGTGCGTGCCGAGGTTGCTGACGAACAGCCGATGGATCGTCACGTCGGAATTGCTCAGGGGCATCCCGACCCAGTTGAAGTCCTCGCGGGCCTGGCTGGCGCTGAAGCCCAGGCCCTCGGCGTAGTTGTCGTAGACCAACTTGGCGTCGGACCAGCCGGCCGCCGCCGGTACCGGGAACACCCGGATCGGCTGAGGTCCGGGCACGTCAGCGGTGCCGGTGTCCACGACGGTGTAAGTCGCCCCCACGGGACCCGCGTACGCAAGAGAAGTGATCGCCAATAGACTTAAGATACCCGCAACTTTCCCCATGATCCCAACCTCCTGATGGGCCCCTCCCTGTTGACTGGCTCCCGCCGAGGCCCTGGCAGCGCCAGTACTGCGGCTACGTCACGACCTCCTGCTTGTGCAACTCCGCAGCCAACTCACCTCCTTTCCAGACTGGGCAAAACGCCCTCTCCTCAAACTCAGATATGCTGGTTGCCCCCTACCCGCGAGGACAACCTTTGACTCGTAAGACTCGTAAGACTCGTAAGACTCGTAAGACTCGTAAGACTCGTAAGACTCGTAAG
>CAZNSB010000037.1:0-15562 GCA_964575155.1 uncultured Planctomycetaceae bacterium
GTACAAGGAAGAGATGTTCAGCCGGACGCACGCCACCTTCAGCCCGTGGATCATCGTCAAGGCGAACAACAAGAAGCGCGCGCGTCTCGAGAGCATGCGCTACGTGCTGAGCCATCTCGACTACGCGGGCAAGGAGGAGGCCGGCACGAGCCTGCACTCGGACCCCGACATCGTCCGCCGCTTCCTCGCCGTCGCCAAGGCCACCCTCGCCGAGTGAGCCCGCCCCGGGCCGCGCGCGCCCGGGCCGGCTCAGTTCACCTCGGTCAGCTCGCCGACGGCCGCCAGAATCCGCGCCCGCAGGTACGGCACCAGCAGCGGCAGCGAGGCGATCACCTCCTGCGAGAGCGAAGCGCCCCAACTGACGGTGCCCGGGTGGACGCCGAAGACCGCCACCCGCTTCCGCACGAACGCCGGCAGCATGGTCAGCAGGCCCATGCCCGAATCCGGCCCGCCGATGGAGTTTGCCAGGAGCTCCTCGGGGTCGATCTGGTACAGCGTCCCGGGCGCGTCGGGGCCCTCCAGGGCGTCCAGCAGGATCACCCGCGCGAACCGTTCGGCCCGCCGGGGTATGGACTCATCCGCGGCGCAGAAGACCACGCTCCCGGGCCAGTCGAACTGGGCCAGGCAGTTCATCAGATGCAGGCCTACGCCCCCGTCCCCGCGGGTCTCGTCTCCCATGCCCACCACCAGGATGCCGCGGGGCGTCAGCCCTTCCTGCTGCCGTCTCTCGCCAGCCATCGCGTTCCTCGCTGTTGCGATCCGCCAAGGCAAAGAGCAGAATTACGCAGGGGGTCCGGGAGCCAACCTATGCCGACCTCCATATACATTCTTACGACATGGGAGGACCCAGATCAAGCGAAAATGCGCCGGAAATACACAGATCACCTGAGGCAAGAGGGTTAGGAGAAAAAATATTATTCGGATTATTCTAATTGTGGTGTCCCGGAGGCTGGCCCGCGCCCGTCGGGCTCGTCGCGCGAGGCCGCTGGATCTGCGCCGAGTCCGAGCCGCGGTGCGGGGACGCCGACGCCGGGCGGCGGCACCCAGGCGAGGAGACATGAACCATGGCATCCAAAGGGCGGTCACGCACGCGGCGAGGCGGTGTACGGGTTGCTGACGTCTGCGAGGTCCTGGAGGCAATCGCCCCGCCTGCGCTGGCGGAGGACTGGGACAACGTGGGGCTGGTGATCGGGGACCGCTCGGCGCCGGCGCGGCGGGTGCTGCTGACCGTCGATCTGACCCCGGCGGTGCTGGGCGAGGCGAGGCGCCTCGGCGCGGAGATGGTCATGGCGTATCACCCCCCGATCTTCAAGGCCGTCCGGCGGCTGACGCCTGAGGGCGCCGCCACCGCCTATGCCGCGGCAAGGGCCGGCCTGGCGGTGTATTCGATGCACACGGCCCTGGACGCGGCCGAGGGCGGGACGAACGACGTGCTCGCCGACGCGATCGGGCTGACGGGGACGCGCCCGCTCCAGCCCGCCGCCACGGGCGCCGAGTGCAAGGTGGTCGTGTTCGTCCCGCCGGCGGACCTGGCCCGCGTGGCGGCGGCCGCGTTCGCCGCCGGCGCCGGCCGCATCGGAAAATACACCGAGTGTTCGCATCGCGCGCCGGGCGTGGGGACGTTCCGCGGCGGGGAGGGGTCCCGCCCGGCCGTCGGCCACCCCGGGCGACGCCGGGAAGTCCTGGAGCTTCGCCTCGAGGTCGTCGCGCCGGCCGAGACGCTCGGCGGGGTCCTGGGGGCCATTCGGGCGTCCCACAGCTACGAGACGCCGGCGATCGACGTGTATCGGCTGGAGCCGGCGCCGGCCTCGGCGGGCATGGGCCGGATCGGCCGGCTGAAAAGACCGACGACGGTGAAGGCGTTCATCGGGCGGGTCAAGCGTGCCCTCAGGGTCCGCCGCCTGCTGGTCGCCGGGCCCCGCACCGGGCGGGTCGCCACCGCCGCCTGCTGCGCGGGCTCTTGCGGCGGACTGTTTGAGCCGGCGGCCGCCGGCGGGGCGGACGCCTACGTCACCGGCGAGATGCGCCACCACGACGCCCTCGCCGCCGCCGCGGGCGGAATGACCGTCCTCTGCGCCGGCCACGCCAACTCGGAGCGCATTACGCTCCCGCGAGTCGCCGAGAAAATCCGGGCTGCCCTGCCGGCCGTGGAAGTACGCGTTGCCCGGACGGACCGCGACCCGCTGGAGATCGCATGAGGATGGCGCGGTGCCCGAGGGCAGTTCCTGGACTCTGTTTCCAAACCCACCGGCCGCGCCCGGTGGGGTCCGCGTGATTCCGAGCAGACCCCACGCAACGCAGTGTGTGGGCTTGGGACAGTGGCGGCGTGGAATGCCCGGAGCGAGCACGTCCAGGGGAATGGATCACTCTACCCCCGCGGGATCCAGACGGTCATGGCGCCCTTCCTGCGGTTGTCCCAGAGGCAATAGGGGACGGCCGTGATGCGGACGGGCTTGGTGGCGGGTCGGCGGGCGGGGCGGTAGAGGCGGCCGGTCCAGCCGGTGCCGGAAAGGGCCAGAGCTCGGCCCTCGACCACGGTGACGCCGCCGAGGAGCTTCGGGTCGAAGCGGGCGGTCAGCCTCGCCGCCTCAGGCAGCAGGACGGCGTGGACGTCGTGGTCGTGATCGGCTTCTTCGAGGCAGTAGACGATCGGCCCGCGCTGAATGGCCACGCGCCCGACGCCCTGGGGCACCTTGGGATTGGCCTGGACGCGTTCGACGGGCATGGGCAGGGACAGCGCCGCCACGTCGCCGCTGCTCCATCTCCTGCGAATGCGGGCGTAGCCCTTGACGAGCCGCGCCCGGACGAGCCGGCCGTTGACCCGGATCCTGTGCCCGCGGCACCAGCCGGGGATGCGCAGCATCAGGTCGAACGTCGCCGGCGCGGCGGCGCGGACGGCGAGGGCCACCTCGCCGTCCCAGGGGTAGCCGGTCTTCTGGCTGAGGAGGACCCGCCGGCCGGCGACGTCGGCGGTGAGGGACCCGGCGGCGTAGAGGTGGACATACAGCGCCCCGGGCGCGACGGAGTACACGTACGACCCGATCGAGGCCAGCAGGCGTGCGATGTTCGGCGGGCAGCACGCGCAGCCGAAGAAGTCCCGGCGGTGCCCGTCGCCGTGGTGGGCGTGGTGGGGGCCCTTGGCGCCGAGGTGGGCGAGCGGGTTGGCGTAGAGGAACTTCCTGCCGTCGAGGCTGACGCCGCTGGCGGCGCCGTTGTAGAGGGCCCGCTCCATGACGTCGGCGTAGCGGGCGTCGGCGGTGAGGTCGAGCATCCGCCGGGCCCAGAAGACCAGCCCGATGGCCGCGCACGTCTCCGCGTACGCCGAGGCGTTCGGCAGGTCGTAGTCGCAGGTGAACCGCTCGCCGCCGGCCGCCGAGCCCACCCCGCCGGTGATGTACATCCGCCGCTGCGTGACGCTGGCCCAGAGCCGCCGGCAGGCCCGCATCAGGTCGGCGTCGTGCGTCTCCCCGGCCAGGTCGGCCATGGCAGAGTACAGGTACATCGCCCGGACGGCGTGGCCGACGGCCTCGGCCTGCTGCGCCACCGGGCGGTGGGCCTGACAGTACTCATACGGGCGGCGCCGGGCGATGGCGGCGGGGTCCTCCCCGCGGGCGGCGGCCTCGGCGTCGAAGAAGCTCGGGCGCCGCCCGCGGACGCCGATGAAGTGCCTGCTCAGCTTGAGGTACCGCTCCCGCCCGGTGGCGCGGTAGAGCCTCACCAGCGCCAGCTCGATTTCCTCGTGGCCGGGATACCCCCCCCGCCGCCCTCGGCCGAACACCGAGCCGATGTAATCGGCGTAGCGACAGACCACGTCCAGCAGCGTCCGCCGCCCGGTGGCCTGGAAATGGGCCACGCCCGCTTCCATCAGGTGCCCGGCACAGTACAGCTCGTGCATGTCGCGGAGGTTGCTCCAGCGGCCCCTGGGGGCGACCTGGGTGAAGTAGGTATTCAGGTACCCGTCAGGCCGCTGGGCTCGCCCCAGCAGGGCGATCACGCCGCTCACCCGCCGGGCGAGCCCGGCGTCGGGGTGCGTCGCGAGGGAATAGCTGGCCGCCTCGATCCACTTGGCGACGTCGGAGTCGTAGAAGGGGTGGGGCCGCCAGGGCATCCCCGCCCGCCATTTCAGCTTCAGCGCCTGGATCCGCTTCGTCTCGATGAGCTTGGCGTAGATGTGCGGGATCGTCGCCCGGCGGTTCGTCCGCACGCGCCGCCCCCAGAAGCCCGGGCCGACCTTCACGTCCGCCAGCGCCGGCGGGCGCAGTCTCCGCTTGACCGAAGCGGCCATGCGCGTCTCCTCACTCTCCAGACCGCGCCGGCGCCCCCGGCGAGGGCCGGCTTGGCCCCAGGCACCTCGCGTCTCGACGCCCTACACGATACCCGCCCCGCGCGTCCGGTCAAGACGCGGGTCCTTCCCGCGACGGGTGGCGGGTGGCGTGGCGAGACGCTTCAGCGCATCGCCACGGGGGCGCCCGCACGGCTGCAAACGACGCAGCCGCCTGCCTGCTTGCCGCAGGCAGGCAGGTGGCACCGGGCTTACGCCGGCCGGTCCTCCTGGTCCAGGCCGAAAAGTCGGCGGAGGATGGCGGCGTGCTGTCGGGCGGCCTCGGTGCCGGCGTGGGCGCGGAGGTCGGAGACGGGCGCGTGCAGGATCCGCCGCAGCGCGCGGTGGAAGGCGGCGCGCATGAGCTTGGCGTCGGCGGCAGGGTCGCCGGTGAGCTTGTTGCTCGCGGCGGCGAGCTCCTCGTCCGCCAGCCGGCGCATGTGCTGGTACAGCGACTCGATGGCGGGGGCGACCTCGCGGACGTGTCGGCGATGGAAGTACTCCGCGACCGCAAAGTCGATGATTTCCCGCCCGGCGTCGACCTCGGCCGAACGCAGCTTCAGGTTCCTCTCAACGACCGTCCGCAGGTCGTCGATGTTGTACAGCGACACGCCGGCGACCTCGCCGGCGCGGGCCTCGACGTCCCGGGGGACGGCGATGTCGAGGACGAGCATGGGCCGGTCGCCCCGGCCGGCCATGGCCGACGCCACCTGCGCGGCGGTGATGACGGGGTCGGACGCCGCCGTGGAGCAGACCACCATGTCGGCGCGGGCGAGCGCCCCCGCCAGCCGGGCGAAGTCCACGACCTCCCCCCCGCTCTCGCCGGCCAGTTCGGCGGCGCGGTCGGGCGAGCGGTTGGCCACCAGGATCGGCCCGGCCCCCAGCCGGCGGAGGTTCCGGAGCATCAGGAGGCTCATCTTGCCGGCGCCGACGCTGAGGACGCACTTTCCGGCGAGGTCGCACAAGGCTTCCCGGGCGAAGTCGACGGCCACGGAGGCGACGGAGACCTTTCCGGCGCCGATCCGGGTGCGCGAGCGGACCTCCTTGGCGGCGTTGAAGGCCAGTTGAAACAGCTCGCTCAGGGCGCCCCCGGCGGCCGAGGCCGACCCCGCCAGCCGGTAGGCCGCCTTCACCTGAGCCAGGATCTGGTCCTCCCCGACCACGAGGCTGTCGAGCCCGGCGGCGACGGCGAAGAGGTGTCGGACGGCCTCGGCGTCGGCGTGGACGTAGAGCGAGCCGTCGTACTGCTGTCGGCCCAGCCGGTGGAACTCGCCGAAGAAGGCGCGGACGTCCTCCTCGCGGGGGCGGGCGTGCAGCGGGCGGGCCAGGTAGATCTCGCAGCGGTTGCAGGTGGAGAGGATGACGAACTCGGCCCCGTGGTGGCGGCCGCGGAGCGTCTCCAGCGCCAGCCGGGCCTGCGGGTCGTCGAACGCCAGCCGCTCACGCAGCGCCACCGGCGCGGTCTTGTGATTCATGCCCACGCAGAGTATTCGCATGGTCAGCCCGCCGGCCCGGCCTCGTCGGCCAGCTCGATAAGGCCTTCGAGCCCGGCCTCCATGAACACTTTATACCCCGCCCGCCCGGCCAGCCGGGTGAGAATCTCCCGGCGCCGCCCCGCGTCCGGGACCCGCTCGCGCACGTGCCGCCGCGCGTCGCGGAGGGCGCCGGCGAATGCCCCGACCCGCGGCGGCAGGCGACGCGCCAGCCGGTCCTTCAGGGCCGCCGCCAGCGCGGGCGAGGCCCCGCCGGTGCCGACGGCGAGGACCACCTCGCCCTCGCCGGCGACGGCGGGGACGAAGAAGTCGCAGTCTTCCGGCTGGTCGGCGGCGTTGACGAGGGCGCCGGCGGCGCGGGCGTCGGCGGCGATCCGGGCGTTCAGGGCGGCGTCGTTGGTGCACGCCAGCACCAGCAGCGCACCGGCCAGGTGGTCCTTGTCATACCGCCGGCGGAGCGGCGCGATCCCCTCCCGCGCCGGGGGCGGCGGAGGGTCCGGGTCGATGAGGGCGACGTCCGCCCCGGCCCGGCGGAGGGCCTCGGCCTTGCGCAGGCCCACCGGCCCGGCGCCGACGACCACGCACCGCCGGCCCGCGACGTTCAGCATGATCGGGTAGGTCTTCATCGTTGCCCAGCACGGCTGCGAACGACGCAGCCGTGGCACCCGCCCTAGGGGGGGCGTTTCACGATGTTGAAGCCGGCCTGGTCCAGCTCGCTGGCGGCGCGGGCGCATTCCCGCTCGATCTCGTCCTTGCTCCGGAGCTTCCTGGCGATGAGCTTGCGGACGTACTTCTTGTCCCCCCGCTCGCTGCACGTGAGCTTGACGATCCCCAGCCACAGCGTCCCCATGCGGCGGACCGCTACGTCGGCGTGGTTCTCCGCCAGGTTGAACACGTCGCCGGGGTGCGGGCCCCTGCGCCCGCGCATGTTCCGGAACACCTCCTTGTCGAGGTCCAGATACACGCCGCTGGCGATCTCCACGTTTCGGCGATACCGCTCGACCGCGGCCCGCCGCTGGGGCTTGTTCCACACCTCGGCCCCGTAGAGGTGCTTCAGGTCCACGCAGGCCGCCTTCTGAAGCCCGAAGCCCCTGCGGACGACGTCCATTCGGCTGCGCTCCTCCGCGAGGTGCCAGCCCATGGTGAAGGCGTCGAAGAGGCACTTCTCCGCCTTGGGGTAGTGCTCCGCGCCGAGGGTGATGTGGTAGGCGGCGAGGAAGATGGGCACGAACTGGAGCTCCAGGAACTGCTTCTTGACCTCGGGGATGTAGGGGGGCTTGATGACCTTGGGCGTGTGCAGGAAGTAAAAGGTCATCTTCGCCTTGCCGGCGCCGTTGGAGATCGGCCCGTACACCGCCCGGAGCGTCCGCAGGTCCTCCTGGCTGGGGCGGTAGGTGCCCCGGTTCATCTCGCGGATCCGCCGGAGGATGTCGTTCACGGCCCGGCGGTTCTCGCGGTACTTCTCGAGCGCCTCGTTGTAGTCGGCCCCGGCGTCGCCGGCGCCGGTCGGCGCCGCCGGCAGCACCAGGGTGACCGCCTCGGTGGGCCTCTTCAGCTCCAGCCTGCCCTCCCCCGTCGTCGCCCGCGTCGGGGGGGTGGGCTGCGGGAAGAGCACCAGCCACAGGATGAACACCGCCAGCAGCCCGCCCACCACCCCGCCGATGATCCACGCCAGCTTGTTTCCCATGCTCATTCTCCCTGCCCGCTCCGGCCGGCCGGCTGCGTCGTCTGGAGCCTGACTCGCCCTTCCTTCGGCACCAGGTACATGGTGCCGAGGTTCTCCGGGTGGTAGTAGTATCTTGCGGCGCCGGCCCAACTGGAAGCCTCGGCCCCGCGGGGCGTTTCCCGGCCGGCGGCGCGGGCGGTGGCGAAGCGGGTGAAGTTGACGCCCCAGACCGGCCCGGCCCGGCCCGGCCCGAAGGCCGCCAGCGGAATCGCCAGCTCCGCGATCCAGAAGCCGTTCTGGCTGCCGATGGCGACCTTGGCGCTGACCGGCCAAGGGCCGGCCGCGCCCAGCGGCGGGTCCGCCCCCACCCCACGCTCGCTCACCATCACGCCGTTGCACTTGACCACCAGGTGGTAGAGCCCCTCGGGGCCCTTGGCGGACCGGGCGGGATCGGCGATCACCTCCACCAGGTCCTCGGCGCTGGCCAGCAACTGCTGGTAGCGGATGACGTTGGTCGGGCGGGCGACCATCTGCTGCGGCGCCGGCTCGGCGCAGCGGAACGCCAGATACAGCGTCCGCCCGTCGTGGAGGGCGAAGACGCTGCTCTGGCGCCCGGCCAGGCCCTGGCGGCGCCGGCGGGCGGGGCTCCGGTCCCCGCGGGCCTGGTCGAGCCCGGGGCGCCCGCCGATGTGCCCGCGCCGGCCGAGCAGCCTGAACTCGCCCGCCCGGTTGCCGGGGCGCATGGGCCAGTCGCGGAGGCTGCCGTCGATGGTCAGCTCCCGGTCGATGTGCCCGACCATCAGGAAGGGGACCTCCGCGAGCAGCCTCTTCGTCCCGCGGAGGTCGGTGGTGAGGACGACCGGGAGGATCATCTTCGCCGCGGCGCCGGTACGGACGTGGTCTCCCTCGGCGGCCAGCTCGACGACGACGCGCTTCCCGGGCGGCATCTTGGGCAGGCGCCGCACCGGCGGGACGGCCCGGAAGCCGGGCGGAAGGGAAGCGATCCGCAGCTCCACGTCCGCCGGGCGGGCCAGCTCGTTGTACAGCTCGGCGCGGAGGACGGCCCGGTACCGGCCCGGCGCGAGCACCTCAAAGCGGGTGCGGATGCGTTCGATGCGTACTTGGCAGGCGGCCTGCTGGAGCTTCTGCCAGGCCACCCGCTGGCCGAGGAGGTCTTCCCGCCGGACGCGCTCGGGGTGGATGGCGGCGAAGACCTCCTCGGCCAGCAGCTTCCGGGCCCACAGCCAGGGCGGGCCCGCGCGGACCCACCCGTCCAGCCGGCCGTCCTGGTAGTGATCGCCGGCGGCGCCCGCCCCGGCGTAGTGGACCATGGTGCGGATCATGGCGTCGGCGACCGCGCCGCGCTGCCGCTGCCGAAGCAGCCACAGGTACGCCGCGTCCTGAAGCCCCCGGCGAAGCCACTTCAGCCGGACCGAAGGCAGCACCGCCGGCCCGGCGGCGGCGCGGGGTTCGATCTTCCGGAGCACCCAGGCCTCGATCGTCTGGCCGCGGGCGGGGTTTGGATAGAAGAGGATGTCCTCGCCGCCGGCGGGGACGTCCGGGCCGGCCCCGGCCTGGAGGCCCTCCCAGTGGAGCGTCTCGGGCAGGAAGATACCGCGGCAGCGGTACTTCATGGCGACCCAGGCCAGCGCGCGGACGTCGGCGGGGGAGGAAAAGACGCCGCAGCTTCCGACGTAGGGCGGGCGCCCGGGGCGGAGGTACAGCCCGGTCAGGGGCCTGCCCCTGCGGGCGAGCCCGCCGGCCGAGGCCAGCGAGGCCAGGTTGCCCGGGGGGGCGTACATGTCGGCCAGGCGGGCGAAGTCCTTCGGTGCGGTCCAGTTGCTCTCGGGAGGGGGCGTCGGGGGCAGCTCGGCCAGCAGGGGCATCTCGCCGGCCGCCGGTCGAACGATACGCGCCATCTCGGCGTGCCGGGCGTAGCAGGCCGGCCCCGTCGGGGCGGTCCGCAGCCACCCGAACAGCTTCTCGCCCGCGCCCAGTTGGCGAAAGTGCGCCACGGTCCGGGCGGTGACGGCGGCGAGGGTGTCGCGGTAGGCGGCGGAAGCCACGCCGCCGTAGTCAACCGGGTCGGGCCAGCCGCTCCACGCCGGCGCCGGCCAGGCGGCCACGCCCAGGCGGTCGGCGAAGGCGGTGCCGTCGAGGTAGGGCTTGACGACGGAGTCGTAGCTGCCCCACTGGAGCTGGACCTTTCCGTCGCGGTCGCGCTTGAGGACGGGGCGGATGTCCCTGTCGAAGAGGTCGAGGCGGTGTTGGTGCCCGACCCGCATGAGCTCTCGGAGGACGACGAGCCCGGTGCGGACGTGCCGGTTGGAGGTGTCCAGCCAGCTCGGCACGAAGGGCGTCGGCCGGCCCGCCGGGCCCACGTGGCGGACGAACTCCTGAAAGATCGTCTTGTACGAGAACCCGCCCAGGCAGGGAACGGGTCGGATGTCCGGCAGGACGAAGTCGTAGACCTTCAGCAGCAGCTTCGCCTTCAGCCGGCCGTGACGGTGCCGGATCAGAATGTCGGCGGCGTACTCGTCGGGGAGGGCGTCTCGCGGGACGGCGACGTCCACCCACAGCGCCAGGCGCTCGTTCGGCTGGAGGGTGATGGGGCGGTCGGTTCTGGGCCCGCCGACGGGGAGCAGGATGTCGTAGACGCGCCTGGGCCCGGCGCTCTCGTCGGCCAGGCGGAGGTACCAGGGCGGGTACTCCCCGACCTGGACGGGGAGCATGCGGAAGAGGCTGACGGCGTCCTCGCCCATGGTGTACCCGGGGGCGGCGAGGCGCTCGAAGGAGATGCCGAGGCCCTTGAGCCCTTCGGGGGGGGCGTCGAGGATCAGTTGGAAGCTGACGGTCTCGTTGGCGGCGGCGAAGAGGGCGACGGTCCGCTTCCCGGCGTGCCAGAGGTCGCTGCCGGCGGCGGGCGTGCCCTCGGTGAGGCGGACCATGTCGTCGGTGGCCCACAGGCGCGGGCGAACGGCGCCGTCTTCGCAGCCGAGCAGGACCCCGGCCAGCAGAAGCCCCGTTGCCAAAGCGCCGCGTCGCAGCATGGGGGACGATTCTACTTGCCCCCGGCGGGGATTGCCAAGCCCCGCGTCGTCGGCGACGCCCGGTGCGTGGCGGGCGCGGCGGCGGGGACGGCGTACAGGGTGAACATGCGGACCGGTTCCGGCCATGCGGCCGGGGCGCTGGCCGGACGCGTCCGCGCCCCAAGCCACCGCTCCTCCTCGACGACCCACCCCCCCACCAGCCGCTCCAGCCGACCCGGCGACATCTGCTCGGGCCAGCCGAACCTCCGCCCCAGGTAGTCGATGCCCGCCCAGCAGACGAACAGGTGCGTGACGCCGGCCTGGCGGAGGTGGGCGGCGAGGGGGGCGGCGGTCACCTCCCGCCGGAGAAAGGCCTCGAGGGGCTGGGCGTCGAAGGCGGTGGCGTAGCGGACCTGCGGGGCAAACCACATGGCCCTGGACTCGCCGATGAGCATGGTCGTGGCAGGATAGGCGGACCGCCGCCACGGGCGCAACTGGTAGGGGTGGCGGAAGTAGGCCCAGCCCGACGCCAGGTTCAACACGGCGCTGACGAGAAGCAGCAGCGTCGCCGGGGCCAGCCCCCAGTGCCCGCCGGCGGCAGGCGACTGCCTCAGCCAGCGCCAGCGGACCTCCTTCACCCCCGCCAGCCGAGACAGCCCCCCCGAGCATAGCAGCGAGATCGGCACGACGCAGACGGAAACCGCCAGCGCGGGCATGTCGCGCCAGCAGAGCATCCAGGCGAGCATCTGTCCGCCGGCGACGGCCAGCAGCGCCCATTCCCACCCGGCGGCCGCGGGCGGACGGATGAGCATGGCCAGCAGCGTCCCGGCCAGCAGCAGAACCACCCCCGCCCCCAGCGAGGGAGAAAGGTGGTAGGGGCGGCGCCCCGTCAGGAAGCGCCCCAGGCGGGCGGGCGGGGAGGGGTCGTCGGCGCCCCCGGCGGGGCCGGGGGGGGTGCGGCGGCCGAAGCCGGGGGCGTGCGCGTCGCGCCAGCGCCGCACCGACTCCTCGCTCCAGTGCCCCCGCCCGAAGATGCCGGTGGCGATGGGGAAGCAGGGGTTGGCAGTGGCGGCGGCGTTGCGAACGGCCCAGGGCACCGGCAGCAGCAGCGTCAGGGCGATGGTCACGCCGAGCTGCCCCACCCGGCGGGGACGCCGCAGGGAAGCGACCCCCATCACCCCCACGACCGGCAGGGCCGACATGGCCACGGCGGCATAGCCCGTCGCGCACGCCGCGCCCAGGCACGCGCCCACCATCCCCGCCGATCGCGCCGAGGGCGCCGCCAGCCACTCCCGCAGCCACATCAGACCCAGCGTCAGGAAGCACAGCGGCGCGAGCTGGATGAGCCCGGGCCAGAAGAGGTAGCTCACCCACGGCGCCGTCGCCAGCAGCCCGGCGGCGGCGCGGGCGCGGAAGTCCGCCTCGCGCCGGAGCCCGCCGAAGACGGCGAGGACCGCCACCAGGCCGAAGAGCCCGTGGATCATCTTGGCGAGGATCGCCCCCTGCTGCGCCCCGGCGCGGAGGCACATCCCCAGGAGCATGAGCATCTCCACGCACTGGGGGGAGTGGCTGTAGACGTTGTGGTCGAGCGTGGCGACGCGGCCGGCGTGATAGTACTCGCGTGGCAGTTGCGCGTAGCGTTCGAGGACGTCGGCGGAGTCGGCGGTCAGGTTCCCCGCCCACCCGGGGGGGAGGACCGCCCCGGCCAGCCACTGCCCCGCCGCCAGGGCCACCACGACCCAGATCAGGCTGCGCCCGGGCAGCCTGGCCGGGAACCTCACGTCTGCCAGCGGGCGGTGGAGCTGCCAGAGGGCGAGGGCGACGCCGGCGCCGACGACCGTCCACCAGACCGGCAGCGTCAGGGCCCCGTGCGTCGCGCTTCCGGCGACCAGCACGGCCGCCGAAAGCAGCCAGAGGCCCAGCGCCGCCGCCGTCGCCAGCCCCAGCAGCGGCGGCGCCCGGCGGGGCATGACGAAGCGGCAGATGCCCCACCCGAAGCCCCCCGCCGAAAGCAGCACCAGCAGCGCCATCACCCCGTCGGTGAGGATCACGACGGCCGCCGCCGTCAGCGGGACCACCCCCCGCAGCATCCCCGCCAGCATCAGCACGCCGGCGAGAAGCGCCATCACCACCAGCGCCCAGCAGGGCAGCTCCCCCTCGCGGGTGCCGGCCGCGGGCTGTTGCGAATCGAGCATGACTGCACACCATAGGCTCCCCGGCGGAAATTGACAACGCCCCGGCCGAAGCGGGCCGTATCGCCCGACGCCCGCGAGGCATATAATGCCGCCAGCCGCGGCCCGGCCGGCCGACGCCAGCGGGACGCCGGGCCCCGACGGCCGCGGAATGGGAGTGCAACAGATGAGAAGGACGACCTGGCTGTCCGCGTGTTTCGGTGCGGCGATCCTGGCGGGATGGTGTTCGGCCCAAGGCCCGGCCGGCGGGCCGGCCACTCGCCCTGCCAGCGCGGCGGCCATGATGCGGGAGATGCAGTCGCTGCTGAACATCAGGCCCAGGAGCGCCGAGGAGGCCGAGGCACTCGTCAAGGCCAGGGCGCCCAAGCTGCTCGCCGTCCTGGAAAAGATGGAGAAGCACCACCCCAAGGCCCCGGAGGTTCACGAGGCCCGGCGTATGGCCATCCCGGTCGCCAACCACCTGGCCCGGCTGACGAAGGACGCGAAGGTGGGCCTTCAGATGAAGGCGATCGCCGAGAGGTGCCTGGCCTCCGAGGGACCCGGGCGGGTGAAGCTGTCGGCGGACTACCACCTGGTGCTGCTTGCGATCCGCCCGGTGGCGGGCCCGCCCAAGGCCGGGCCCGAGGTGGCAAAGGCGATCCGCGACTTCGTCGCCCGGCACGACAAGACGGACCGCGCGGCCGAGTCTCTCGCCGCCGCCATGAACCTCGCCCGGATCGCCGGCGACCACGCCCTCCGCGACGGCCTCGCCGACCGCCTCGCCAAAGAGCATGCCGACGACCCCAAGGTCCGCCGCCTGCTGCGGCGGATCGGTCGGGGCCCGGCCGTCGGCAAGCCCTTCCGGGCCGACCTCGTGAAGCTGGACGGGACCACGCTGACCCTCCCCGACGACCTCCGGGGCAAGGTCGTCGTCGTGGACTTCTGGGCCACCTGGTGCCGCCCCTGCGTGGTCTACCTGCCCCACCTGAAGCAGACCTACGCCCGGTACAAGCCCCGCGGCGTCGAGATCGTCGGCATCAGCCTCGACCGCGACAAGCAGACGCTGGCCCGCTTCGTGAAGGAAAACCAGATGAACTGGGTCCACGCCTTCAGCGGGAAGGTCTGGCGGGACCCGACCGCCCGGCGGTACCAGGTGGAGGGCATCCCCAGCATCTGGGTGGTGGGCAGAGACGGGAAGGTCGTCAGCGACAATGCCCGCGGCGACCTGCCGGGGGTCATCGAGAAGGCGCTGGCGGCCCCGGCCACCGGCCCGGCGAAACCGCCCAAGTAGGTCCGCCCGCCCGGGGGGCGCCCGGGGCGTTGTGCGGCGCGCAGGCTCCGGGTACCATCAACCCGAAATGTCCTGCCGATGGAGCATCCTGCTGCTGGCGATGGCAGTGACCGGGTGCAGGTTCCCCCTCGCCCGCCCCGAGCCCGAGCCCGAGCCCGTCGCCGAGCCTGCCCCCGAGCCCGAGCCCGACCGGGAGCTCGAGCAGCTCACCGAGGAGGTCCGCGCCCTGAAGGAGCGGTGGACGGAGCTGCGGGACCGGGCGGCCCGGCTGTCGGAGGAGGTCCGGAGACTCCAATTCGCCAAGGAGCAGCTCGACAAGCAGCTTCAGGCCGTCGGCGACGCCCCCCGCCAGCGCGACGCGTACAAGGCAGAGGTCGCCCGCCTGGAGCTGGCCAACCGCCGGCTGCGGGCGCGGATCACCGCACTTCAGAAGCGGCTGGAGCCCCAGGCCAGCATGCCGGCCTCCGCCCCCGCCTCCGGCCCCGCCTCGCCGCCGCCGGGGGGGAATTGACGACCTCCCGCATCCGGCGGTACAGTCACCCCATGCGCGTCGTCGTCACCGGACAGGTCGGCATGGACAAGAGGGCCTTCCTCGAGCGGGCCCTCGCCAGCGCCGCCCGGGCCGGACGCCCCGTCCGACTGTTCAACGTGGGCGAGCGGATGTACGCCGAGGCCCCGGACGTGCCGGCGGGAAGGATCCTCGATCTTCCGCTCTCCCGGCTGAACGCGCTCCGCCGGAGCGTCTTCAAGGACATCCTCAACGAATGCGCCGACGGCGGATCGCCCCCGGCGGCCGGCGGCGACGCCATCATCAACACCCACGCCACCTTCCGCTGGCGGCACGGGCTCTTCTACGCCTTCGACTACGACCTGATGAAGGCCCTCGACGCGGACCTCTACGTGGTGCTGGTGGACAACATCGACCGGATACACGCCCGGCTGCTTCGGGACGGGCACGCCGACCACACGCTGAAGGACCTGATGGTCTGGCGGGAGGAGGAGGTCCTCGCCACGGAGCTGCTCTCCCAGATCACGCGCGGGCACGGGTGCTTCTACATCCTCGCCCGCGGGACGGACCCGCCCGGCGGGGGGCTGTGGGAGACGGCGCACGCGGCCGAGGGGCCCGCCGACGCCGCCGCCGAGGTCCTGGTCCGCCTGCTCCTGGCCCCGCAGATGAGGAAGGCCTACCTGAGCTTTCCCATGTCCCACCTCGCCGCCGCCGGCAAGCCCCTCGCCGACATCGCGCGGTTCCGAAACGAGATGAAGCGATACTTCATCTGCTTCGACCCCGGCGACCTGGAGGAAAAGCACCTGGGGCCCCTCGCCCTCGCCGCCGCCGAGGCCGGGCGAAGGTTCGTCCACCTCCCCGTCGCCGGGCGAACGCTCCGGATCGAAACCGCCGAGCTCCTCGCCATCCTCTCCGACATCGACGGGCAAATCTACGCCCGCGACTTCAAGCTCATCGACCAGGCCGACATGATCGTCTCCTTCATCCCCCAGCTTCCCGGCGGCCCGGACGCCGCCGGCCGGCCCGGCATCGCCTCCGGCGTCGAGCGAGAGCTACAGCACGCACACGAGGCCGCAAAGGACG
>CAZNSB010000037.1:15572-19225 GCA_964575155.1 uncultured Planctomycetaceae bacterium
AAAGGACGTCTTCGTCATCTGGTCTGCCCCCGCCCCCCCCAGCCCCTTCCTCACCGCTACCCCCACCGCCGTCTTCGCCTCCGTCCAAGAGGCCGTCCGCTTCTTCCTGGCCAACGGCTACGTGCCCGCGCCCATGCCGGGGAAGCTCTTCGAATAGGGCGACGCACAGGGAAACGATCGATTCTGAACCCAAAGGAGTCGAGTCATGGCGATCAGAGTGGTGTGCGAATGCGGACAGGTGTCGAAGGCGCCGGACTCGGCGGCGGGGAAGAAGGGTCGATGCCCCACGTGCGGGCGGACGTTCCTGATCGGCGGCGGGCAAGCGAGTCGGGCGGCGCCTGCGGCAGCGCCGGCCCCGGCGAGTCCGCCGCCTCCGGCAGAGCCGGTACGGTCCGGCGGCGGGCGAGGCTGGGCGATTCTCATCGTCGGGGCGGTGGTGGCGATCGCGGCGGCGGGGGTGGCCCTGGTGCTCTGGGGGCCCTGGAGCGTCGAGCCCATCGTCGCGCCCCCGCCCGGCCCGGGAGAGCAGGTCTCCACGACGGAGCCCCCGGTCGCCCCGACGCCGCCCGTGGTGAAGCCGGCCCCGCCCGTGGCGCCCAAGCCCCCGGTGGTGAAGCCGGCCCCGCCCGGGGCGCCCAAGCGGGCGATCGGCTCGGCGCCGTCGGGGCCGCCGTCGGTCCGGGTGGTATCGACGCGGCTGACGCGCGGGACGGAGTCGCTGAACTACCCGTGGTCGGGGTCGTATCGGGTGTGGACGTTGAGGGCGGTGCTTCAGAACACCGGGGGGCACCCGCTCGTCTTCGGGCACACCTGCGGGCTCTTCGAGAGCAACAGCGACGGCAGCAGCTACAACGGCATGGTGCAGACCCGCGCCGAGCCCGGCGACGAACCGTTCGGCTTCACCGGGGTGTTCGACCTGGCCGGGCGGTTCCTGGTGCAGAACGCCCAGTTCAACGACGAGGACAACGAGGGCCTCAACAGCCTCCAAGGCACCTTGCGCACTTGGCGTATCGGCGGCAGCGGCCGGAAGGTGCCCTGCTTCGGCACGCTGCGGCCTGGAGAGCGCTTCGTGCTGTACCTGCAATTCAAGCTGGGGTCGGTGATGAAGGAGACGTTCCTGCGGTCGGCGACGTTCATCTCCCCGCCGCTGTCGGCGGTCGGGGGCAAGACCGGCGACGGCGGCTTCCTGAGCATCGATTTCGTCCCCGCGGGCGGCAAGCGGGACGGGCCCTGGAAGCACAAGGGCCACTCGCTGCGGCTGCTGGACCTGAAGTCGCTGTCGGAGCTGTTCCTGGACCGGAAGGCGCCGGCGGCGACGCGGGTGGTGGCGGCGAACCTTCTGGCCGAGGTACACGGCGCGGCGGCGGCCAAGGCCCTTGCCAGCCGCCTGCCAAGGGGCGACGAGGCCAGCGGGGAGGTCCGTGCGGCGGCGGTCCAGGCGGTGGGTCATCTCAAGGTGGCCGGCTGCGTGGACGCCCTGTGCCGGATCCTCTCGCTGGACGAGGAGCCCGAGGGGATCCGCCGCCTCGCCGCCGAGGCCCTGGGCCAGATCGGCCAGGCCGAGGCGATGAAGGCCCTGGTCGCCGCGGCGGGCGCCAAGGACGACAAGCTGCCGCGCGCGGCGGCGCTGGCGATCGGTCGGATCGGCGGCCCGGTGGCGGTGGCGGCCCTCAGTCGGCTGCTGAAGGACAAGAGCTTCCCGAAGCCCGAGGCCGCCGCCGAGGCGCTGGGCGACTGCGGCGAAGCGGGCGTGGCCGCCCTGGCCCCGGCGGCCGCGGACGCCCGAATGAACGTGGCCAAGGAGGCGGTCGAGTCGCTCGGCAAGATGCTGTGTCCGAAGACCCCCGCCGCCGGCGAGAAGCCCGCGCGGGAGGTGCTGGCCAAGCGGCTGCGCGAGGGCACGCCCGCCCTTTCAGGCGAGGCCGGCGAGGCGGCCTTCAGCGCCTTGGCCCGGGCGGTGCGGGACAGGCGGGAGGACGTCGCGAAGATGGCCGTCCATGCCTTGGCCAACGCGCCCGGCGCGACGGCGAGCCAACTGCTGCTGGCGGCCGCCGACGCCGGCACCGGCCCGCAGGAAAAGCTCATCGAGGCGATCGCCGAGCGCCGCGAGCCGGGCGCGGGCCAATGCGTCGTGCGGCATCTCAAGCCGGCGGGCGACGACGACGTCCGAAAGGCAGCGATCCATGCCGCCGTGAAGCTGCAACTCCCCCAGGCCGCTGGGCCGCTGATCACGATGGCGGCCAAGGCCACCGGCGACGTGCGCAAGCGGGCCGTCGGGGCGCTGGGAGAGCTGAAGGTCCTCAAGGCCGGCGACATGCTCGCGCGCATACTGGCCGATAAGTCCCTGGACGACGGCCTCCGCGAGGAGGCGCTGGGGGCGCTGAAGAACATGCCCGGCGGGGCGCCGGAGGCGGTCCTGCTGAGGATCGCCGCCGATCCCAAGGACCAGGTGCGCTGGAAGTGCCTGGACCACCTGGCCGGCTCGACGACGCCGGCGGCCAGGGCGGCGGTCGCCGCCGCAGTGGCCGAAACCGGAGACAAGGACAAGTGGCGGCGCAGCTCCCTGTCCAAGAAGGGCCGGACGCTGGCCCGGCGCCTGAAGAGCGCCGACAGCGACGACCGCAGGGAGGCCATCACCGAGATCGCCGACAAGAAAGACCGCAGCATGCTTCCGGCGCTGAAGGAGGCCTTGCGGACCGAGACGGACTCGGCCGCGCTGTGGCGCACGCGCCGGGCGCTGCGGGCGCTGGAGTGCCGCGACCTGGACACGGTCCCCGCGCTATTGGCGAAGCTGCGGAGCAGCGATGAGAGCACGGTGACTGCCGCGGCGGGGATCCTGCGGCACATATCAGGCCTGCAGAACGGCCCGTACAAGGGCGAGACGCCGGCCGAGCGGGCCGACGACATCGCCGCCTGGAACGCCTGGTGGAAGAGCCAGCGGAAGTGACGCCGCGAGCGCCCGCCCGCGCGATGCGCATTGACCGAGACGATCCGCCGCCGTATCATTGCACGTGAGGGCACGCGGCCGCCAGCGGCGTGTGGGCCGGGCCTCGCCGATCCGCAAAGGGACCTCCATGACTGGGAGGCGACCGGGACTCCTTCTGATCTTCGCCGCGGCGGCGCTGATCCGCGCGCCGCCGGCCCGGGCCGGGGACGACGACGCGCCCCGACCCGACCCCAAGCTCGCCGGGCAGTTCCTCAAGATCGGGCGCGAGGCGCTCGCCCGCCGGGACCCCGGGCAGGCGACGGCGGCCCTGCGCAGGGCGATCGCCCACGACCCGTCGCTGCTGGAGGCGCACTACCTGCTGGCCGTGGCGTATCATTCCGCCCGGCAGACGCACGAGGCGGCGGGGCGGTACCGCGAGTTCCTCCGGCTGGCGGCGGGGCAGGCCGACCCCCCGCCGAAGCTCGGGCGCTGGGTCGCGGAGGCGGAGTCCCGGCTGCGGACGGTGTGCGCGTACCTTCGGCAGTGGGAGTCTCTGCGGCGGAGCTTTGCCGGGCAGTTCCGCGACCTCGCCACGGACAACCCGGGCATGCCCTCGGCCGTGGGTGCCCTGGATAGGGTCGTCGCCCTGACGCCGGGCGACCTCATCGACGAGGACGCGCTCTCCGGGCCCGAGTTCGAGGCCTTCATCACGAAATCATTCAAAACC